>NZ_CDRSTZ010000007.1:0-75025 GCF_977052095.1 Senegalimassilia sp. | reverse complement strand
AACCGCCGGCCCGCTGCGCGCGGGCCGGCCACAGATAGCCGCAACAAGAAAGGGAGTTTTATATGATCGATACCATTGCTGCATTCGACGGGCGCCTCGCGAAGATCGAGGGCGCAGCTCGAAGCGGAAAGACGCAGGCGCTGGTGGCGCGCTGCGCGAAGCTGATTGAAAACGGCGAGGCTCCCGAGTCTATTCTTGTTGCGGTTACGAACGCTTTCGCCGCCCAGGCCTTCCGCAAGCGCCTGCGCCGCGCCCTTCCCGTCAACAAAGCTGCCGCCGCCGAGGCCGTGCGCATCTGCTGCGCGCTTGATGCCGCCGTGGAGGTGCTTGACACCCCCGCCGCCCGCGAGGCCACCGGCCGCGAGCCGCGCATCCTTTCCGAAGCCGAATACAACTTCTTCCTGGAAGATCTGAAAACCACCGGCGAACAGCCGCGCAAGCTACGCAGCATGCTGTCGTTTTTGGAGCGCAAGATGGCCAACTACGAGTCGCGCGAGGAGTGGGGCGCCGGCACTGCTGCAGGTAACCTGCACGCCTTCGCCACGCGCGTGCTGAAGCTGCGCGGCGCCATGCTGCCTGTTGAGGCGCCCATGCTGGCCGCCGACTTCCTGAAAAGCGACGCCGGCGAGGCTGCGCGCGGCCGCTTCTCGCACGTGCTGTGCGACGATTTCCAGAATTTCTCGCACTCCGAGCAGACGTGCCTGTGCCTGCTGGCCGACAAGCAGATCATGGTGGCGGGCAACCCCAGCCAGATGATGTCGAAGCGCGGCAATCACCCCTATGTTGAGGGCTTCCTGAAGTTCGACGCCGTGCGCCGCGACGTTGAGGTGTTCCATCTGGAAGGCGCCTTCGGAAACCCGCAGGTCATCGCGCTGGCCGATGCGCTGAGCAGCCAGGACGGCATGGATGGCGCCTACGTTGCCGGAACCGCTGCGGACATCGAGCGCGACCCCGCGGCCGCTGCGCTGCCCGCTGGCGTGCAGTCCATCAAGTGGAACACGCCCGAGGACGAACTGAACGGCCTGACGAAGTACCTGCGTCACCTGCTGAGCAGCCAGGAAGACGTGCGCGAGGCCCACACGTGCATCGTGGTGGCCAACCGCCGCTGGGCTGTGATGGTGGAGAAGCTGCTGCGCCGTCGCGGCTTCAACGTGTCCGCCGCCGGTGCCGCCGGCACGCTGGCGGGCGACCCGCGCGATTCCAGCCGCTCGCGCGCGCTGGTTGCGTACACGAAGCTGAACCTGCTGGCCAATCCGCGCGACATGGTGGCGTGGCGCAGCTGGTGCGGCTTCGACAATGCGCTGACGAACTCCGACGCCTGGATGGGCCTGCAGGACTTCGCCGAGGCCGAGAACATCACGCTGTACCAGGCGCTTGAACAGGTGGGCAACGCCGGGTTCGGCGCGAAGGAGCCGTTCCTGCGCGCTCGCACGCTGGCCGAGAAATGGCGCGCTGGCCAGGAATTTATCACGAAGAACAGCACGCGCCGCGGCTTCGGCCTCATGAAGGCCATCGGCGCCGAGGGCATCAGCGAGTTCGAGGCCGTTGCCGCCGACATGCTGGGCGACGAAACGGCCGCGCGCCTGTTCGAGATGGAACGCGCCGTCATCATGGATCCGGCTTGGATCGACGATCCGCACGTGCTGCACGTGTCCACGCTGCAGAACCTGTGCGGCACCGAGTACGACAACATTTTCGTGGTCGGCTGCATCGACGGCTTCTTCCCCATCCGCAACGCGTTCGAGGTCATCAGCACCGACGGCGAGCGCAATCGCGTTATGGACGCCGAGCGCCGCGATTTCATGAGCGGTGTGGCGAAGGCCAAGCACCTGCTTGTGCTGTCGCACTTCAGCAAGTCCGAGCTTGAGCTGGCCGAACGCACGAAGATGCAGGTAGTGCGCGTGAAGAGCGAGAACGGCAAGCGCATGGCCATCGTGCGCCCGTCGGCGTTCCTCTCCGAAGCCGGCGACGCCGCCCCCACCACCATCGGCGGCCAAGCGCTGCTGTCCGAGTACGGTTTGAACTAGGGGATTCGGCAAAGTAAGCCTCCCAACCCCCGAAGCGTAGGGCCGAGCAAAAGCTCGGCCCTTTTTTAGTCAGCGCCCAAAGGGCGCGTCACTGATTTCCTAGCGTTACTTCCTCAAGCCCTTCACCGCTTGCTCCAGGCGATTGCAGGCTTCCTGCACCAGGGATTTCGGGCTGGCCAGGTTCATGCGCACGAAGCCGCTGCCTTCGGGACCGAACATGGTGCCCAGGTCAAGCCACAGTTTCGCATCCTGCTCCACCAAGCGCTTGATGCCCGCATCGTCAAGTCCCAGCCCGCTGCAGTCCAGCCACGGCAGATACGTGCTCTCAAGCGGCACCAGACTCACGCCCGGCATGCGGTCGACGGCCGCCTGCAGCACGCCGTAGTTCTCGTTCAACACGCCTTTCAGCTCGTCGAGCCACTCTTCGCCCTGCTCGTAGCACGCCTGCGTGGCTGTGACGCCGAACGCGCTGGGTTCGTCGTAACCCGTGCGCCCGAGCGTGCGCTTGAACGCGGCACGCGCATCGGCGTTCGGGATGAAGATGTTCGACAGCTGCAAGCCTGCCAGGTTAAACGTCTTGCTGGGCGCCGTGCACACCACGGCCGCATCGGCATATTCCCGCCCCAGCGACGCGAACGGCACGTGCTTGAAACCCGGGCGCGCGAAGTCGGCGTGAATCTCGTCGGCCACCACGCGCACGTTGTGTGCCAGGCAGATGTCGCCGATGCGGCGCAGCTCGTCTTCGGTCCATGCGCGACCCACGGGATTATGCGGGTTGCACAGGATGAACAGCTTCGCACCCGATTTCTCCAGCTGGCGCTCGAAACCTTCGAAGTCCATGGTGTAGCGGCCGTTTTCGTAGCGCAGCGGGCTCGTGACCATTTTGCGGCCGTTGTCCTGGATCATCAGGCGGAACGGGTAGTACACGGGCGGCTGGATGATCACGGCGTCGCCCGGCTGCGCGAACGCGTTCACGGCCATGGACAGGGCGAACACCACGCCCGGCGTCATGACGAACCACTCGCGCTCGGGGCGCCAGCCGTGGCGGCGCTCGAACCAGTTCTGCACCGACTCGTAGTAGCTATCCGTTGCCATGGTGTAGCCGTACACGCCATGCTGCACGCGCTCGGTCAGCGCCTCTATGGCGGGCGGCGCGGTTTTGAAGTCCATGTCCGCAACCCAAAGCGGCAGGTCATCGGCCGCGTGGCCGCGGCGGCTCCACGCGTCCCACTTCAGGCAACCCGTGTTGCGGCGATCGATGATGGTTTCGAAATCATATTTCGTCATGCGACGACTCCTTCGTCTTCTTGTTGCAAAACGCGTTGCACGGCGCCCCGATTCGACGGCGAACAGCGTGTTTCGGAAAATGCGTTCTCACAAGGTTCACAACGTTGACCTGCGAAAACGATAGCGCTCCTCCGCTTCTGCACCCGCAACGCCTTGCCGCATCCAGTTGTTGTACTGTAAGTGTTGTACACAAGCCCCGTTACGCCAGCGCCTGCTCCAAGTCGGCCAGCAGGTCATCGATGTCCTCGATGCCCACCGACAAGCGCAGCAGGCGATCGTCGAAGCCCAGCTTGTCCAGGATGGGCTTCGGGATAGACCCGTGCGTCTGCACCAACGGATACGTGACCAGGCTTTCCGTGCCACCTAAGCTTTCCGCGAACAGGATGAGCTTCGTGCGTTCAAGCACGGCCAACGCGCGCTCGTGCGTGTCGGTCTTAAACGATATCATGGCGCCGAAGCCCGTGGTCTGGCGCTTCGAAAGCTCATAGTTCGGATGGTCGGGGTCGCCCACGTAGAACACGTCCGTGACGTGCGGGTTCGCCTTCAATGCCTCGGCGATGTGCTTCGCGTTGCTCTCTTGTTGGCGCAGGCGCACGCCCAGCGTTTTCAGGCTGCGCAGCATCAGCCAGCTGTCGAACGGGTCAAGCTGGTTGCCCTCGCTCATGGTGGCGTTGAACAGCGGCTCCAGCAGCGTGTTGTCGCGCAGGATCAAAAAGCCCGACAACACGTCGTTATGGCCGCACAGGTATTTCGTACCGCTGTAAACGACCACGTCAGCGCCCAGTTCAAACGGCTTCTGGAAATACATGGTCAAGAAGGTGTTGTCCACCGCGAACACGGCGCCGTGCGCGTGGGCCGCCTCGCCCACGGCGGCGACGTCGGCCACCTTCATGGTGGGGTTCGTGGGCGTTTCCAAAAACACCAGGCGCGTGTTCGGCTTGAACGATGCCGCCAGCACGTCGGGGTCGGTCAGGTCCACGTAATCGAATTCGAGGCCGTACTGCGTGTAGATGTTGCTGAACAGGCGATACGTGCCGCCGTACAGGTCGTCGCTTACCAGCACGTGGTCGCCGGCGCGCAAAAGCTTCAGCAGCGTGGTGATAGCCGCCATGCCGCTGGAAAACGCCATGGCCTTCTTGCCGCCTTCCAGCAGCGCGATGGTGTTCTCAAGCTCCAGGCGCGTGGGGTTGCCGCAGCGCGAATAGCAGTAGCCCGTGGACTGGCCCCAGGCCGGATGCGCGAACGTTGCCGACTGATACAGCGGATAGCTGATGGAACCCGTGCGCGCATCAATGCCCTCGTAGCCGCGCACCGCGATGGAATCGGCGTGCCAACCAGCGTGTTTCTGCTGGTCAATGCCAAGCAGGCCATCGATTTCGTCAGCCATTGCCTCAAAGCTGGAGTCGTTCATGAAAGCAGCGTTCCTTTCGTTCGCGGGTGCGGCCCTGCGCGCTGTAATCCCTAGCACGCTTGTAAGGTTACGTTTTCCGAAAGGGTAGTGTACCGGAGAACGCGCCCCGGTGGCCAAGAAATCAGATAGCCTAGATATACGATTTTCCGAACAGTTGCTATCGGGCCGAATGTCCCGCCAGCTGGTGGCACATTGACCGGTGCGGCGAACCGCGCGCCGCCGTACAATCAAGGACGTCAAATACACAAGGAGCGAACTATGGCCGTTATCGACGCACACGCACACATCTATCCCGACAAAATCGCCGCTGCCGCAGTGGATGCGGTCGGCGACTTCTACGAGGTGAACATGTTCGGCGACGGCACGGCCGCCGGACTGCTTTCCGCGAAGGACCGCTCCCCCATCACGCATTTCTTGGTGCACTCCGTTGCCACCAGCGTGCACGCGGTCACGGCCATCAACAACGCCATCGCGCAGGCGTGCCAGGCCCACCCCGAGTTCATCGGCTTTGCTGCCATGCATCAGGATTTCGAAGACCCCGCCACCGAGCTGCAGCGTGCTGTTGACCTGGGACTTCATGGTGTGAAGCTGCATCCCGACACGCAAAAGGTCAACATGGACGACCCGCGGCTGATGGAGGTTTACGCCATCTGCGAGGAAATGGGGCTGCCCGTGGTCATCCACACCGGCGACTACCGCTACGACTTCTCGCACCCGCGCCGCCTGGTGAACATCCTGAAAGCGTTCCCCGACTTGGTGGTGGACGCCGCGCACTTCGGCTACTGGCCGTGCTTCGACGTGGGCTACGACATCCTGCACGACATCGCGCGCCACGACCGCGTGTTCCTCGACCAGTCCAGCACGCAAAAGTTCCTTGGCCCGCGCCGCACCGTCGAGTTGGCGCGCATGTGGGGCACCGACCGCATCATGTTCGGCAGCGACTTCCCCATGTGGGACCCGGCCGACGAATGCAACAAGCTTATGGCCTGCGATTTTACCGACGACGAGCTGGAAAACATCCTGTGGCACAACGCAGAGCGCTTCAGCGGCGTGAAGGTGAAATAGACGCAAAATCATCTACTCTCCGCGCGTCATCATCTCCGACGAGGAATATCACGTGCTGCCCAGCTCGAGCAAAAGGACGTTCGTGGTGATTGCACAGTACCTCGGTCATACCGACCCGGCCAGCGGCACGGCGTTTTCCGACCGCCAACGCCTGTCGCTCGTTTGGCGCGCCACCCCCGATGGCCTGCGACTTTTCCATTATCACGTGTCGAATCCGCTGAAGGCCACCATCGGCGCCGAGCCCTTTCCCACGTCGTTTGCGAAGGAAACGTATCGCTATGCCATGGCGCTTTCGCAGCAGCACGGCCTTCGCTTACTCTTCGTCCTCCTGCTGCGGCTTGGGCGTCAGCACCAGCTTCACGGTGTCGATGCGGTGGCGATCCATCTGCATCACCGTCAGCTTCGCCGTGGCTTCGCGACCCTCAAGCGTCAGGCTGTCGCCCTCAGCCGGGATGCGATCGAGCACGTCCATGATCAGGCCGCCAAGCGTTTCGCAATCCTCCGCGTCCTCGGGCGTGAAGCCGATGAGCTCCTCGAAGTCGCTCACGGACATGCCGCCGTCGATCATCATGGTGTCGTCGGTCAGCTTCTTCACGGAGTCGTTGTCGGCGTGGCGGTACTCGTCGTCCACATGGCCTACGATCTGCTCCATGATATCGGTCATGGTAACGATGCCGGCCGTGCCTCCGTGCTCGTCCACCACCACGGCAATCTTCGTGTTGCCCTCCTGCAGCACCTGCAGAAGCTTCGCCACGGGGATGCTTTCCGGCACCGCTTCGATCGGGCGCACCGGCAGGTCTTTCATGCTGGAGCCGTGGCGCATAAGGTACAGGTCCTTCACGTGCACGAAGCCCACGATGCGATCCTTCGACTCGCGGCACACGGGGTAACGCGTGTATTTGTACTGCGTGGCCAGGGCCATGTTCTCCTCGAACGTGTCCTCAAGGTCGATGCACACCAGGTCGGTGCGCGGCGTCATGATGGCCTCGGCGTCCTTGTCGCCCAAGTCGAAGATGTTGTCCACGAACGTGTTTTGCTCGGGGTCGATCAGGCCGCTTTCCGTGGACTCGTCGATGAGCAGCTTGATTTCGTCGCCCGTGTACACCTCGTGCTCGTTGGCCGGGTCGTGACCGGCCAGGCGCACCACGCCGTTCGTGATGCCGTTGAACAGAATCATGATGGGATAGGTAATCTTATAGAATGCCATCAGCGGGCCGGCCGTGAACAGCGCATAGCGTTCGGTGGCGAAAATGGCGAATGACTTGGGGATAAGCTCGCCCACCACCACGTGCAGCGTCGTCATGATGAAGTAGCCGATGGCCACCGCCACAATGCTGATAAACGCTTCAGGCAGGTGCAGCAGCTCGAACAGCGGGCGAATGAGCGCGGAAAACGCCGGCTCGCCCAACCAGCCAAGGGCCAGCGACGCCAGCGTGATGCCCAGCTGGCAGGCGGAAAGGTAGGCGTTGACGTTCTCGGCAATGTGCATGGCGCTTTTCGCACCCTTCTTGCCTTCCTCGACGGCCAGCTCAAGCTGGGATTTGCGCACGCGCACCAGCGCGAACTCCGCGATGACGAAAAACGCGTTCATCGCCAGGAACAAGACAACAAGTAGCAGGCTTAAGCCTATGTGCATAAAAGCGGGTCTCCTTATGTTGGGTACAAAACAAGGGCTGGCGAAGGCGCCGGCCCCCAAGCGACAGCCGAAGCCGCCGCGCCACGCTCGCAACGGCAGCCGCCGCAAACGCAACATTCCTATTGTTACATGCGAATTCGCACGCAGACGCAATCCCAACGTTTATCCAAAAGTCAAGCCACGCTTTACCATTTCGTTACTTTCAAGAAAGCATCAAGCACACCAACTTTTAGGTTTGGCGCGGTTTCATTTAACACATTTCAGGGTTTTGACTTAACGGGTTGTAAAAAAGATGCGGCCCGGGGCCGCATCTTTTTAGGGTTGCATGTTGTTGAGCGCTATTTCGTGCTGCGAGGCGCGCTGGCTTCGTCTGCGTCCGCAAGGGCATCCTGCTTTGCGGGCTCGTCGGCTCGCGGCTTGATGACGGCCACGGCACCTGGGACCTCGCGGCTTGGAGCGGCAACGCGCAGCTCCATGTCCTTCGGCAGCACCAGGTTTGCCACCACGGCCACCAGGAACACCACGGCCACGCAGTTCTGCGCGAACACGCTTTGCACCAGCTCGGGGAAGCAGACGAACAGCTCGCCGACCTGCGTGAACCCGATGCCGATGGCCAGCGACAGCGCCGCAATGACGATGTTGCGCTGCGAGAAACCGGCCGAAGCGATCATCTGGAAGCCCGTGACGATGATGTTGCCGAACATCATGATGGTGCAGCCACCCAGCACCGGCTCGGGCAAGCTGCTGAACACAGCGCTGATGACCGGGCAAAACGCCGCCAGAATCATGATGACAGCACCCGTGGCGATGGCCTTGCGGTTCACCACCTTCGTCATGGCAACCAGGCCGACGTTCTGCGAGAACGACGTGATGGGCATGCAGCCGAAGCAGCCGGACAGCGCGGACACGAAACCGTCGGCGGCAATGGAGCCGGACAGCTCGCGGTCGTTGACGTTGCGGCCAAGGCCCGCCTGCGCCAGCGCCGTGGTGTCGCCGAGCGTTTCGGTAGCCGACACCAGGAAAATCAACGTCACCGAAATGATGGCGCCCAGGTCGAACTCGGGCGTAAACGGCATGATGGCCGGTGCCGCGAACAGCTTGACATTCTGGAACGCGCTGAAGTCCACCACGCCCATGGGGATGGCCACAATGTAGCCAGCTACCAGGCCAAACAGCACCGACAGATGCTTTTGCTTGCCCTTGACCAAGCACTGGAACGCCAAGCACGCCACCAGCGAGATGGTACCCAGCGCCAGGTTACGCAGGCTGCCGAAATCGGCCGCACCGCTGCCGCCGCCAAACGACGTGGCGCCCACCGAAAGCAGCGAGAAGCCGATGGACGTGACCACCACGGCAGCCACGATCGGCGTGATGATCCGGCGCCAGTACTGCGCGAACAGGCCAAGCACGCCTTCGATGCAGCCGCCCACGATGATGGCGC
The DNA here is from genome assembly GCF_977052095.1 of Senegalimassilia sp. Lineage (NCBI taxonomy): Bacteria > Bacillati > Actinomycetota > Coriobacteriia > Coriobacteriales > Coriobacteriaceae > Senegalimassilia > Senegalimassilia sp. The sequence goes on along the minus strand of NZ_CDRSTZ010000007.1, from coordinate 66,158 downwards.
CCGCGGCCGCGCCCATGCCGTACGTGGCCACCACGCCCGTCATGACGGTAACGAACGTGAAGCTGATGCCCATGACAATGGGCAGTCCGCTGCCCAAGCGCCCGATGGGGAACAGCTGGATAAGCGTGCCGATGCCTGCAATAAGCATGGCCGCTTGAATCATCCCGCCCGTTTCCGCATCGCCAAGACCGGCCACACCGGCAATGATCATGATCGGCGCCAGGTTCGCCACGAACATGGCCAGGATGTGCTGGATGCCATAGGGCACCGAGCGCAGAATAGGTACGTCGCCGTCGAGTTTCAGCAGCTCATCGTGGTCGAACGGCTTCAGATGCGCGCTCACCGACGAAACTCAATTTCGCCCGTTTCGGGATCCATGGTCTGCACGATGGCCAGCGACTCCAGGTGATAGCCGCGGGCGCGCAAGTCGTCGCCGCCGGGCTGGAAGCCCTTCTCCACGGCAATGCCGATGCCCTCGACCGTGGCACCGGCCTCCTCGACCAGCTCGATCAGGCCGTTGAGCGCGCAGCCGTTCGCCAGGAAGTCGTCGATCAACAGCACATGGTCGTCGGCGTTCAGGAACTTCTTCGACACGATAACGTCGTAGATGCGCTGGTGCGTGAACGACTGGATCTTCGTGGAGTACACGTCGCCGTCAAGGTTGATGGACTGGCTTTTCTTCGCGAACACCACCGGCACGCCGAAATGCTGCGCGGCCACCGCCGCAATGCCGATGCCCGACGCCTCGATGGTCAGGATCTTGTTGATGGGCGCGTCTGCGAACAGGCGCTTCCACTCCTTGCCCATTTCGTTGAACAGGTTGATGTCCATCTGGTGGTTCAGAAAGCTATCCACCTTCAGGACGCCTTCCGACTTCACCACGCCGTCGCGCCTGATGCGCTGTTCAAGCAGTTCCACAGTCCGTTCTTTCTTCCCGGTTCCGACAGATACCTATATATGTAGCCCTAAACGCTAGATTTCGACCATGCCCGTGGCAAGCAGCACGATGGAAACCACGGCCGCAATCAAAATGATGGCCGTGACCACGCGATCGAGCGTGCTTTGCAGGAAGGGCTGGTTGCGTTCCTTCTTACCCTTGATATACACCAAGATGCCCGGAGCATACAGAATGGACATGAGCGTAACGCCCACCGCGCCCGATGCCCACGCCAAGAACACGCTGTAGATAACGCCCAGGACGGAGAACACGCGCCACGCGATCAGCGGGCCGCCCACTTTGCCCTTGAACGACTCGGGCTCGGTGAACGCCACCTTCGCGAAATACGCGGCCGAAAGCAGATAGGGAAGCAGAATCATGCCGGCGGACAGCGCGTAGAAGAACTGGTACGTGCTGTCGGAGAACAGCATGATGATGAGGAAGATCTCGATGATAACGTTCGTGACGACCAGCGTGACGATGGGCGCGCCCTTCTTGTTGACGCGCGCGAACGCCTTCACGAACGAGCCCTGGGCAGCCGCCTCGTACGGGCATTCGGAGGAGAGCACGGTGTAGCCGAGCATGGCGCCCACCAGGGACAACACAACGCCGGCGTTGATAAGCGTGGCACCCCACGGGCCCACGGCGTGCTCCATGACGCCGGCCAGCGCCGGGTTCGAAAGCTCGGCCAGGTCGGACAGCGGCATAACGCCCATGGAAAGCGTGGAAACCAGCAGGTAGATGGTCAGAACGCAGCAGAACGCGATGATGGTTGCCTTGCCGACGTCCTTGTCCTTCTTCGCGCGGCCGGAAATGGCCACAGCGCCTTCAATGCCCAGGAACACCCAGATGGTAACCATCATGGTGCCGCTGACCTGCTCAAAGAACGGCATGCCGTCCACAGCGCCGTGCGACATGTTCGCCATGAAAATGTCCACGTCGAACTTCTGGAAGAAGATGATGGCGGTGATAGCCACGAAAATAGGCACGAACTTGCTGATGGTGATGACCAGGTTCACGCCCGTGGCTTCCTTCACGCCGCGGCTCACCAGGAATGTGTAGAACCAGATGAGGCAGCTGGCGCCGATGATGGACGCCAGGTTATTGCCCTCGCCGAAGATAGGGAAGAAATACGAAAGCGCGCCGAACAACAGGGCCGAGAAACTGACCGTGCACAGAAGCGCGCTGATCCAATAACCCCAGGCGCTGTTAAAGCCCAGGAAATCGCCGAAGCCGGCGGTTGCGTAGCTGTAGATGCCGCCCTTGAGCTGCGGCTTGATGCGCGAGAGGGCGAAAAACGTCATGACAAGGCACAGCACGCCAACGGCGGAAATGCCCCATGCGGTAAGGATGGCCGCGCCGCTTGCGCCATGCGCTGCTTGGTCGCCCGAAAGCGTGAACACACCCGCGCCGATGATGAGCGTGATGACGGACGCGACCAGGCGGAAAATGCCCAACTTGCCGTGGTGGTCGACCTCGGGAAGCATCCCGGAGCCGGTGACGACCATATCTGAAGCGGCACCTGCGGGTGCTGCCCCGTTTACATTGCTCATTGAAACCCCGATCGTTGAAAAAACAGTTGCCCATCATCATACCCCAGCTTATTGAACGCGGGGCATAATCGACGGTAACAAATTTCTATTCGAACGATTCCTGGTCGATGAGCACGTGCGACAGGGCCGCGCGGTCGAGTTCGCACCCGAGGCCGAATTCGTGGCCACGGCGCGTAAGCGTGACCTGGCCGCGCTCGACCGTGTACGGCGGGTTCGTGACGTCGGTGTCGAAATACCGCGACGTGGCGCCGATGTCGCCCGCGTCCGACACGCCGGAAAGCGTTTCGAACGCCGCGTGCATGCGACGCGACACGCCCGTGTCGTACATGCCGCCCATCCACACGCGCATGCCGCGCGCCTGGGCCATGTGCACGAATTGCAGCGCCGGCTCGATACCGCCGAACTTACCGATTTTCAGCGCGAAACACTTCAGCTCCGGATGCTTGAGCACGCGCGCCAGGTCGCGGGCGCTGACGATGGACTCGTCCAGGCACACGGGCGTTTTGATGCGCCGCTGCAGCTGCGCCAAGCGCGCGAACAGGTCGTGCGGGCCCGACGCTACCGGGCGGCGCGGATCAAGCGGCTCTTCGATCCACGCGATGCCAAGCTCATCAAGGTTGCGCAGCTCTTCGATGTCGTGCTCGGTGAAGCTTTGGTTCGCATCAAGCGAAATCACCAGGTCAGGGAACGCTTTTCGCACGGCCTGCGCGCTGAAGTACGCCGTACCAGGCGTCACCTTCAGCTTCACGCGCGTGTAACCCGCGTCCACGCAGCGCTGCGCGGCGGCCACGGTTTCGGCCACGGGCCCCACGGGAATCGCGGCGCCGGCCGGCACGGCCACGGCGTCGGTGCCCTCGGGCGCCTGTCCGCCGATAAGCTGCCACAGCGGCTGTTCGACGATCTTGCCGTACAAGTCCCACAGCGCCGGCTCAAGCGCACCGCGCCCCATGGGCAGCTCGTTTGCACCAGGGCACGCCGCGAACAGGCCATCGGCCTCGGACGGATGCAGCAACACCGTGTTGAGCACCAGTGGAATCAACTGCTCACGCAGAATGCGAACATCCTGGTCAAGCACCTCGGGCAGGTACCAGTCGGTTGGGAACGACACGCATTCGCCCAAGCCCGTGCGCCCGGCGTGGTCCACCACTTCCACCAGCAGCGACTCGCGGAACGACAGCGTGCCCTTCGCCGTGGCGAACGGTTTGCGGAACGGCAGGCGAATGCGGTATAGGTTCACGCGCTTGATCTCGATACGCTGCTCGTACAGGCGACGCAGCGCAGCGCGGTCGACCTTGCCGATGCCCGTGCGCGGGAAGCGGGGGAGCGCGAACAGGTGCTTCGGCTGGTACATGCGCGACAGCTGCGGCGCCACAACCTGGGCAATCTCTTGCGCGAAGCGGCGGTCGGACAGCGTGCGAGCGCGCTGGCCTGCCACGCCGGCAGCAATGCCAGCCGGGCCGCCGGCTGCAGGCGCGGCAGCGTTTCCGCGCTCGATAAACCCAACGGGGCGGCGACCCCACGTGTCATCGGGCGCGCCGAAGATATACGCGTCGGCAACGCCGGGCACGCGCAGCAGCTTCTCGCGGATTTCGGCGGGGTAGACGTTCTCGCCGCCGGAGATGAACATGTCGTCGGTGCGTTCCTTGACGTACAGCTTGCCATCGGGCGCAATAGCGGCCGTATCGCCCGTCAGGAAAAAGCCGTCGGCCGTGTAGGCGGCGCGCGCGTTCAGGTAGCCGCCGAACAGGCCCGGCCCGCGCACGGCCAAGCGGCCGAACCCGTCAGGGCCCGCGTCCACTATGCGCGCCTCATAACCCTCAAGCAGGGACATACCACCCGTAAACCCAGGTGTGACCAGGGCGTTTGCAATTTGACTGGCCGTTTCGGTCATACCATAGCTTGCGTACACGCGCGCCCGCATGGCCAGCGCACACCCCAGCGTCTGCGCGTTCAGCGGCCCGCCGCCAAGCAGGATGCACTCGTAGCGGCCCACGCCCGACGCATGCGAACTCGCCAACATGTCCTGCAGCATCTTGTCGACCACGGAAATGTGCGTGGCGCCGCGGCGCGCGGCGTCCGCCAGCACGCGTTCGGCGTCGAAACGCTGATACAAAATGAAAGGATTCGCGTTCAGCAGGCTGCGCACCACCATCTGCAGGCCGCCCACGTGGTAAAGCGGCAGTGCGATCTGCCACAGCCCCTCGCCGTGACGATTGAGCGAAGCATTGGAAACCGCCGCCGAGCCACACAGATTTTCCCAGGTCAGCGGCACAGCTTTCGAACGCCCGGTGGTACCGGACGTGAACATGACCACCGCCGTGGCGCCGCGGTCGAATACATGCGCGCCGCGCTCGGCGAAATGGATGACGCTCTCAAGCGCGTCCTGGCGCGCTTCGTCCTCACGCCGGCGCGCGGCGGCCCCGCGGCTGCGACCCGCGCGCCCGAGCGCCCGCGTCGAGCGCGCCTCGGCCGTGGCGATGTTCGTGCGCGCGTAAAACGACGTGCGCTGCGCATGCCCGGGGCCCGCAGCTTCCGCGGTTCCGGTAGCGTCATTCGCCACGGTCCTAATAAGGTTCGCCACATTGCTTTCGTCAACGGTGTACGCCACGTTGAACGCACGGCTGCGCTGCAGGTCAAGCAGGCGCGCCTGCTTTTCCGCGTCCGTCAGCCGGTTGTTCAGCGTCACCAGCGTGAACCCGCCATATGCCGCCGCCAGCAGCAAAAACACGCACGCTGGCTGGTTCGGCAGGTCCACGGCAACCGCGTCGCCAAGCGCAACGCCGCGACGACGCAACAAGCTAGCAAGACCCGCCGCAATCATGCGGGTTTCCCGGTACGACAACGCTTCGATGTTGCCGTCTTTGTCGACATAAGAGAAGCACGTGCGCTGAGGATTGAGCCGCACCATGTTTTCGAACACGCCGATCATGTGGGTAATGCGCCTGCTTTCGCCTTGCTAGCCAATAGATCCTACGGGAACTTCGGGAACTTCGAGAAGTCGGGCTTGCGCTTCTCCTTGAACGCGTCGCGACCCTCTTTCGCCTCGTCGCTGGTGTAGTACAGCAGCGTGGCGTCGCCGGCGAACTGCTGCAAGCCGGCCAGGCCGTCGGTAGCCGCGTTGAACGACGCCTTCATGAAGCGCAGCGCCGTGGGGCTGAACTGCAGCATTTCCTTCGCCCACTGCACGGTTTCGGCCTCAAGCTGCTCGAAGGGCACCACCTTGTTGACCATGCCCATCTCCAGCGCCTCCTGCGCCGTGTACTGACGGCACAGGTACCAAATCTCGCGCGCCTTCTTCTGGCCCACCATTGCCGCCAGGTAACCCGCGCCGTAGCCGGCGTCGAAGCTGCCCACCTTCGGGCCCGTTTGGCCGAACTTCGCCGTTTCCGCGGCAATGGACAGGTCGCACAGGATGTGCAGCACGTGCCCGCCGCCGATGGCGTAGCCGTTGACCATGGCGATGACGGGCTTGGGCACCACGCGGATGAGTCGCTGCAGGTCAAGCACGTTCAGGCGCGGGATGTTGTCCTCGCCGACGTAGCCGCCGTTGCCGCGCACCATCTGGTCGCCGCCGCTGCAGAACGCCTCGTCCTCGTGCGCGCCACCGTGGTTGGCGCCCGTCAGGATGATGACGCCGATGCCCGCGTCGTCGCGCGCCTCGGAGAACGCATCGTACATCTCCATCACCGTGCGCGGCGTGAAGGCGTTGCGCCTAAACGGGCGGTTGATGGTGATCTTCGCGATGCCCTCGTACGTTTCGTAGATGATCTCGCGGTACTCTTTTCCAGGTTGCCACTGGATGTCGCTCATACACGGTCCTTTCGCTGTGCGCGTTGCTACGTGCACGCACATTTTTAACCTATTGGAAACAATGGTAGCGAATTCGCGCCAAACGCGCACGCTCCGCACGATAATCGCATCGTGCGGAGCGCGTTAGCGGTTGCTCGCGATTACAAACGGCGCCTACAGGGCGGCGCGGATGGCCTCGGCCGTTTTGTTGTACTCGGCCTCCACCGCCGCGAACAGCTCTTCGGAGCCTGCTGCGGTTTCAGGGATGGGGCGCAGGAACTCGGCCAACGCGTTGGACGGCTCGAACAGGTTCGAGAAGCCCATGTTCTGCGCGATGCCCTTCAGCGTGTGCGACGCAAGGAACGCGCCGTTCACGTCGTTGTTCGCAAGCGCTGTGCGCAAGTTCTCGAAGCTGTTGTCCTGCAAAAACTTGCCGGCAAAACGCACCACGAGAGCTTCGCTGGTCAGACGGCGGACGACGTCGTTGTAATCGGCGCCGATTTTCTCGTATGCATCTTGAATCTCACTCATGTTCTCTTCTTAGCCTTGCTCGGTTGCGGTTGCGGTTTCGTTATTAGTTAGCCTAGAAAGAGGGGGGGGGTGTCCCTTCGTCATCCTTTTCCGCCAGAATGCGCTCTTGCAGGTCGATCAAACAGCTGATGAGCAGCGGGTTGAACGTGCCGCATTCGCCGTTCAGGATCATCTGCATGGCCTCTTCATGTGGAATGGCCTTCTTGTACACGCGGTCGCTGGTCAGCGCGTCGTACACGTCCACAATCGACACCACCTGCGCCGAAATGGGAATCTCATCGCCTTTCAGGCCGTCGGGGTAGCCGTTGCCGTCCCAACGCTCGTGGTGCCAACGGCAGATGTCGCGGGCGGCCTGTACCAGCGCGCTGTCGCGGTACTGCGTCATGCTTTCCAGCAGGTTCGCGCCGATGGTGGTGTGCGTCTTCATGACCTCGAACTCTTCGGGTGTCAGGCGGCCCGGCTTATTCAACACATAGTCGGGAATGGAGAGTTTGCCCAGGTCATGCAGCGTGGAAGCGGCGGAAATGGTGGCGCGCTCTCTTGAGCTGACGTGGTAGCGGTCCGTTTTGCGCACCAAGTGCTCCAGCATCATCTCGGTGAGCTTGCGCACGTGCTTCACGTGCGGTCCGCTTTCGCCGTTGCGCAGCTCCATGGCGCCGCCCATGATGTCGACGAGCAAGCGGCTGTCACGTTCGCGCTCGTAGAACTGCTGCGCCAGCATGGACGACAGGCGGCGCTGCTTGGCGTACAGGCGCATGATGTTGCCAACGCGCTGACGCACAATGCGCGCGTCGAATGGGCGGCTGATGTAGTCCGAAGCGCCCAGCTCGTAGGCGCGCAGCACCATGTCGTCGGATTCTTCGCTGGAAATCATGATGACGGGGATGTCGTCGATCCAGCCGCTGCGCGACATGCGCGACAGCACGTCGAAACCGTCGGCGCCGGGCATGACGATGTCAAGCAGCACGATGGAGACGCCGTCGCCGTAGCGCTCCAGACAGCTGATGCCCGCTTCGCCGCTGTCGGCTTCGATGATGTCGTACTGGTCTTTCAGCATTTCGCTTAAGATGACGCGGTTCATTTCCGAGTCGTCGACCACCAGCAGAAGCGGCTTGCGCACGGCTTCGGCTTCGATGTCGTCCGTTTCGGTGACCACGGCGTTTTTCAGGGTTTTCGCCTTGTACATAAGCGTGTCGGCCTGCCGCACCGTTTCCTCGACGGTGCGGCCTTCGGACAGCGCGCCGCCCACGCTGACGCTGAGGCCGAGCTTCTCGTAACCGGGCACGGCCGTTTCGGCAAGCTTGTCGGTAATGGCGCGCAGCTTGCGCGAGAAGTCGTCCTCGCCAATGCCGGGCAGCACCAGCACGAACTCGTCGCCGCCGTAGCGCACCAGCATGTCCGTACCGCGGATGCAGCTATTCACGGCCGCCACGGCCGCCTTCAGGGCAACGTCGCCGGCGTGGTGGCCCAGCATGTCGTTGACCAGCTTGAAGTCGTCCAGGTCAAGCAGGGCGATGCCGGCGTACATGTGCTGCGTGCGCAGGTTGTCCTCGTAGAAGCGGCGGTTGTACGCACCGGAAAGCGCGTCGCGGTACAGCAGCTCGTCGGAAAGGCCCGTGAGGCTTTCCGCGTCGATGGGCTGCGCGTACAGAAGCACGCTTTTCTTGCCGTCCACCTCAACGTAGCGCACGTTGGCAAGGTGCTGCTCGTCGCCCATGCGCAGCGAATGCGTTTGGTGGCCGCCGTCGTGCAGCACCTCTTCGCACACCTTGCGCATGCAGATGCATCCGTTGCCACACAGCAGGCAGAACTGCTCTTCGTCGATGTTGTCGGAATCAAGTAGGCGCACCACCGGGTAGATTTCCCGCAGACGGTCCATCTCGCGGCGGATCTGGTCGTGCGTCACGGCAACGGAAGCTTTATCTTCCGGGTCCGTTTCGTGAATGTTGATGTCTCCCATAGCCGTCACGCCTCTGCTCCTCAGCTGAAAGATGAAAGCGCACTCTATATAACGTAGTCATTGTAATAAAAGCGATACCCCAATACGCGCGAACAGGGAAAAGGGGCAAGCTTGCGAAGAAAAACGCACAACCAGGGGAACAGGGTGCAGCGCAAGGCCGCCTGCGCAAGGGTACGGAGAGGAGCCGGTACCGCTCATGGCGGTCGGCGTTTCCTTTGCCGCGTCCTTGCTGGCATTGGCCCTGCGCCTGCTGCCGGAAAGACTGCACGAACGCTAGGCGACGCTGTGGACGCAGGCGGCGAATGCGGCAGGGTCTTCCAGGTGCACGTTGTGGCCGGCCTTCGGTGCCATGCGCGTTTGCACGATGCCCGCTGCGTGCAGATCGTTGGCGATGCGGCTGTACTTTTCGTCCTTCGCACCCGTGAGATACAGCGTTGAGCAACCGCGAAGCCCCAGGTCACGAAGTGCTTCAGTTGTTTCGTGATACGAAGGCATGCGGTGCTGGCCTGCGCATTCCACGCAACGGGCCAGCGCCTCGGCGTCATTTGCCAGCCGACCCGCTTGGATAAGCGCACGCGTGCGCTTCGGCAGCGAGCGCTGCGATTCGAACAGGGGCAGGTTTTCCCAGTACGTCATGAAGTCGCGCAGGCTTGTCTCGCGCAGGCGGCGCACGGTGGCCGCGTCGCGCTCGGCAGCGGCGACGCGGTCGCTTTCCGTTTTCGGGCCCATGCCGGCGCTTTCAAGCAGCAGCCCGCGCGTTTTCTTCGCGAACGCGGCGGGGCCGGCCTCAAGCAGCGCGCTGAGCGCCACGCGGCCGCCCATGGAATAGCCCACCACAACCGGCTTGCCCGGCACCAGATCGATGAAGTCGAGCAGCGCTTCGCCCATGGAACGCAGGCTGTAGGGCGCCGGGCTTGCCGGCACGGCCGAGCCGCCGTGTCCTACCAGGTCAATAGCGTACACGTCGCGCTCCTGCGCAATAAGATCCATCGCGCCGATCCACGATGACGAGCTTTGCGCGAACCCGTGCACCAGGATGGCCGGCGGGCGGCGGCGGCCCGTTGCGCCCTGCGCCTTGCAATACAGGTAGCGGTAGCGGACGCCGTCGGAATCGAAGCAATCGGTCATCGGTGCCATAAGAGCCTCCCCAGTCTCTTGCAACATTCAAACATGAGCGGCGCGCCTTTCGGCGCTATCTCATGAGGCGCGCGCTTTCGCTCGCATCCACGAGGCCAACCTGTAAGCAACTTGGTACGTCGCAAATCGGCTCAAAACGTTTCATCGTCACTTCGTAGGGTTGAGCGAAAGCTCAACCCGCAATTGAGAGCGCGAAGCACGACACTCCATTCCTGCACGCAAGCGTACAAGCATTTCTGTACAACAACGGTATAGAGAAAGCCGATACGCCGCAGGTCGCCGTCTGCAGGAGCGGCTTTGTGCAGCCTACCAGAAACGGCCGTAACGCTCGCGAATGCCCTCAAGCGGCACCGGCACCTCGATCAGGCTGATGCCCGGCACGTCAAGCGTTTCGCAATACGCCTGGTCAAACGCCTGCAACGTGTCAACTTTCGCATACGGAACGCCAAACGCCGCCGCGGCAGCCTGGAAGTTCACGTCTTGCGGCGTCAAGAACAGGCGCTCGAAATACGCTTCGCTCGACTTCTGCGGAAGCATGTCGAAAATGCCGCCGCCGTTGTTGTTTAACAACACGATGGTAATGCCCAAACGCTGCGCTTGTATTTCAACGTTGCTATCCGGCGTGGTTTCGCCCGGTGTGCGGCCGGCGGCAAGCTGGCGCTGCACGCGCAGCTCGCGCTGCAAGGCAAGCGCGTTGATGTCGTGCAGCATGGTCAGGTCGCCGACTACCAGCGTGGTGCGCTCGAACAGCTGCGCGGCGCCAAGCGCCGTCGACACCGTGCCATCGATGCCGTTCAGCCCGCGATTCGCCAGCACGCACAGGCGCTTGTTGCCCTTCAGGTAGAACGTGTCCACGGCGCGCACGCTCATGGAGTTGGCCGCGAACAGGCACGACCCCTCGGGGGCAAGCTGCAGCACGCGGCGCACGTACGCACCCTCGAACGCATCGGCCTGCTGGTTTGCGGCGGTGTCGGCGGCGAAGATGCGACCGGCGGCCTCGGCGTTGGCGCGCTGCCACGCGGCCGCGAACGCGTGCTCTTTCGCAGCTGCGGCGGCGGGGCCGCCCTCGGTGCGCTTGGCGCGGATCATGCTGCGCGCGAAATCGACGGGCATGGCGCGCACAAACGCCGTGGTGCCCGCGTTCGTGTCGCGCGTTTCCAGCGGGTCCACCACGATCTGCAGCGCGCCCGCTTCCTCAAGGCGGCGCACCCACTGCGTGGCTTTCTTCGAGATAGGATAGCGTCCGAATCGTACGATGACCTGCGGGTTCAGCTGTTCATCGGCAACTTCGCCGCCCGTTTCGAACACGCTGTCGTAGTTTTCAACCAGCAGCTCATCGGGACAGCAGCGCAAACCCGACAGAGGATCGGCCAGCACCGGCATGGCGAACGCGCGTGCGAACTCCATGACGGCCTTCGCGTCCTCGATAGTGGCGCACGACCCTTCGCCGGCAAGCAGCAGAGCGTCGTTCGCCTGCAGCGTGCGCGCCATGTCGGCCGCCGCCGCACCCGCGATGTGACCCTGCGGCTGGACAAGCCCATGAGCCGCGTCGTTTGCGGGGGCGGGAGCAAGCCCGCCGTCGAACAGGTCATCGAGCTTCGTGTCCGGCTTCAGCGGCTCGTCGAACGGGAAGTTCAGGTGCACCGGGCCGCCGAAGCAGGCACCGGCGATGCGCTGATGCGCGGCTTCGGAACCAGCTGCACCACGCGCCTGCGACGGCGGCGGGCAGGCGCCCATGGCCGCGATGCATGCCTCGCGCGCAGCCTGGCGGGCAAAGCGCAGCGACTGCTTATCGGCCGCCGGCAGCGGCATAGCGCGAAACGCGCGCACGTGGCTGCCGTACGCATGCAGCTGATCGCACGTTTGCGGCGCGCCGAGACCCTGCAGCTGCGGCGGGCGGTCGCCCGTCAGCACCACCAGCGGCACACGGGAAGATTCCGCCTCCATGATGGCGGGGTAGTAGTTGGCAACGGCGCTGCCCGACGTGCACACGATGGCGGCAGGGCGCCCCGACGCTTTCGCCAGGCCAAGCGCGAAAAACGCCGCACCGCGCTCGTCGACGTCCACGTACACGCGCATGCGCTCGGGCGCGCGACACGACAGCTCGTACGCCACCATGGACAGCGGGGTAGAGCGCGACCCGGGACTTACCACCACGTCGTGCACGCCCCATTTCGCCAGCTCATCGAAGAATGCGCCCAGAAAACGCGCCGTTTGACGCGGGTCGGCAACCGTCATCGCGCACCCCCGTCCACACCGGCTACCACTGTTTCGGTGCCGCCGCCGAACGCGGACAGCACCGTTTTCAGCTTCAGCGCGATTTCGTCGTACTCGTCGGCAGCGCGGCTTCCGTCAACGATGCCGCAACCCGCGTACACATATCCGATTTCGCCGTCAAACACGCCCGTGCGCAGCGCCACGCTGAACTCGCCGTCGCCGGCGGCATCCACGTAGCCGCACGCACCCGCGAAAAAGCCGCGGTTGTACGCCTCGATCTGGCGGATAAGCATCTTCGCCTCGCCCACAGGCGCGCCCGACACGGCCGGCGTGGGATGCAAATCGCCCATCATCGACCACAAATCGACGCCGTCAAGGAGCTTCGCGCGCGCCGGCGTCATAAGATGCTGGATGCACGTGAGCGGCATGATGGTAGGTTGCGCCGGCACATCGACGCTATAGCACGTGCGGTTGAGCACGTCGCGGATGAAGCACACTACGTAATCGTGCTCCGTGCGGTTTTTCTGGTCGGCCATCAGCGCCGCCGCCAGGCGAGCGTTTTCCTGAGCGTCGGGCGACGTGGGGCACGTACCGGCCAGGCACATGCTTTCCAGATCTGCGCCGCGCTTGCGCACCAGCAGCTCAGGCGTGCAGCCGCAGAAGAACACGTCAGCGTAACGGTACAGCAGCACGGTGCCGTGCGCCGTGCCGTCGATAAGGTTCACCAGCAGGTCTTTCGAGGAAAACGGCTCGGCAGCGCGCACTTTCAAGCGGCGCGAAAGCACCACCTTGTCAACGCGGCCGGCGTGGATAGCGGCAAGCCCGTCGTCTACAGCGCGCTCCCATGCCTCGCGCGAATCAAGAGTCAGCGTGTAGTCGATGCTGCGGCGCGTGCGCGGGCGCGCGGAAAGCGCCAGGCGCGAGAAGCGATCCACACGGCCGGCGTACACCGGGCCAAGCGAGTTGACCTGCAAAAACGTTCCGCGCTCGTTTTCGATAAGCACCACTTCGGGAAGCATGAAGTGCAAGCTGGGAAACGACTGGAACAGCTCGTCGGCAGGCGCCGGGTTGTGCGCGTCGAAGCGGTTGAACGAGAAGAACACCGGCTGTTCGCCCGCCGGTCCGGAAAGCTCGCATTCCGCGTCGTCAAGCGTGGGCAGTGCAATGCAGCGCCCCAGGCCCATGAAGCGAACGGGGCGGTCTTTGCAGTAGTAGACGAACTGGTCCGTGAAGCCCTTTTGCAACAGGCAGAACGCATTGACGATATCGACGTCAAGCGGCTGAGTGAACGAGAATATCCTGGTCATTCGCCATCTCCTTCAATACGAAATGGATAGCTTGCAACTGTTACGGCACTTTTGCATCCATGCAAAAGCCCGGGCCACACACGACCCGGGCTTTCATTTACGAGACGGCGCCCACCTGCAACCCGCCTAACGCAATACAACAGGTGCGCCTTCGCCTTTGAGGCTTCGCCCTGCGCGCAGCCGATTGCAAAAACGCCGTTTGCAAATAGGGTCGAAGCAAAGGCGTACGCCCGTACTTCGACCCCGTCTTCCTTTAAATCTTGTACATGAACTGGAACACGTCTTCGCGCTGAATGGTAATCTGCACGCCCAGGTCGGATGCCACGGCGCCAAGGCGCTCCTGCACCGCGTTGAAGTCGGCCTTTTCCGTGTCAAGCGTGGTCAGCATGGTCATGGAGAACATCTCGCCCAAGATGGTCTGGCTGATGTCGTCGATGTTCGCGCCGCACTCGGCCAGCGCCACGGAAACGGCGGCTACGATGCCGCTGCGGTCCTTACCAAGAACGCTGATAACGCACTTCATGTTTCGTCCTTTCGCTTGCGCGCCGCGGCGCGCCCTCTACGTTCACAACTATAGTACCCGATTGCCGTGCAGGTTTTGTTGCAAGCCGATGTTCCGCGTGAAACATGCTCCGCAAGCGGCGAACGAAAACCAGGCTCTTTACGCCACGAAATCCCAGATGACCTTCACGAAGAAGACTGCCAGCACCACGATGGTAATGGGTCTCGCGATGGCGCCGCCGTTTTCCGAGAAGCTTTTCGAGCCCAGATAGTTGCCCGCGATGCCGAACACGCCCGCCAAAAGCCCCATGGGGATAAGCACCTGCCCATGCAGCAAAAACACCGCCAGCGCCGTGATGTTCGTGGTGAGGTTGATGGCCTTCGTCACGCCCGCGGCCTGCTTGAGGGCCATGTGGGCCGCTCCCGTGAGCAGCAGCATCAGGAACGTACCCGTGCCGGGCCCGTAAAAGCCGTCGTACGCGCCAACGACCAGGGCAACAACCACGCTGATAACAACGGTGCGACGCGGGCTGAGCGCCTCGCGGCTTTCGTCGTCGAACGCCTTCGAACGCATGACGTACACAGCCGTAACGGGAAGCAGCACTAGCAACAGCACGCGCAGGTAGAAATCGGCCACGAACATGACAAGGTTCGAGCCAAGCGCCGAACCTATCAGCGCCGCGGCCACGCACATGCCGGCCGTTTTCCACGGGATGTAGCCCGACCTCGCGAAACGCCAGGTGGTAAGCGTGGTTCCCATGGCCGAGCTCAGCTTGTTCGTGGCGATGGCGGCATGCGTGGGCAAGCCGACGATCAGATACGCGGGCAGCGAGATAAGCCCGCCGCCGCCCGCGATGGCGTCGACGTATCCCGCCAGGAACACCAGCGCGCACAGCAGCGCCATGCCCAGCGGAGCAACGCCGAACAGCTGCTGGCACGCGTCGATCACAACGTCCATCAAACCCTCGCGTTAACGCGCGTCGCGCAGAATGAGCGACATGACCTCGCTTCGAGATGCGCGGGCCGCATCGGTGCTGCCGGCGAACACGCCGCGCACCGCGCTGGTAACCGTGCGGCTGCCGGGCTTCTTCACGCCGCGCATGCTCATGCACATGTGCTCGGCCTCAAGCACCACGGCCACGCCCTGCGGATGCAGCTGCTCCACCAGCGTGTCGGCGATCTGCCCGGTCAAGCGCTCCTGCACCTGCGGGCGCTTCGCGTACACTTCCACCAGGCGCGCCAGCTTCGACAGGCCGCACACGCGGCCGTCGGGCGCAGGGATGTAGGCGATGTGCGCCTTGCCGAAGAACGGCACCAGATGATGTTCGCACATGGAGTAGAACGATATGTCGCGCACGAGCACCATCTCGTTGCAGTGCTCGTCGAACGTCTTCTCGAAATGCACGGCCGGGTCCTCGGTCAGGCCGGCGAACACCTCTTCGTACATGCGCGCCACGCGGGCGGGCGTTTCCTGCAGGCCCTCGCGATCGGGGTCTTCGCCCACGCCTTCGAGAATCATGCGAACGCCGGCTTCGATTTTTGCAGTATCCATGAATCGTTTCTTTCTAGCGGTGAATCAGTGCGCCAGCTGCGCAAACCCCAGTTTTGCAGGGAAGGCGCCGGCCATTCTTGAACTTTTGCATGATACCACGAGCGAGCCACCGCCCACCCGCCCCGCACAACCCGCACACGCTCCCTTAATCCTCCAGTTCGAGGCCGACGGGGCAGTGGTCGCTGCCGAGCACTTCGCTGTAAATGCTGGCCGCGCGCACCTTCGGGGCCAGCTCGTTGCTGACCAGGAAGTAGTCGATACGCCATCCCGCGTTGTTCTTACGCGCATTGAAACGGTAACTCCACCAGGAATAGGCACCGGCCAGGTCGGGATGCAGACTGCGGAACGTGTCAGTGAAGCCGGCGTCGAGCAGCTTCGTGAACTTCTCGCGCTCCTCGTCGGAAAAACCCGCGTTGCCGCGGTTCGGGCCGGGGTTCTTCAGATCGATCTCGTTGTGCGCAACGTTGAAGTCTCCGCAGGTCACCACTGGTTTCGGCGCGGCCGTCTCTCCCGGCTGCGTCAGCGGCAGCCATTGCGTGGGGAGATGCCCCTCGCCCATAGGCGCCGGCTCGGGCACCACGTCAGCGCCGCCTTTGCCCTCGCCGCGCCCGGCTTCAGGCTGCAAAACTACATTGCCGTCGGCGCCTTCGCGCTCTACCGGCACGCCCGCCGGCAACACACCGGCTTCAAGCCCCTTGCAGAAGTCGCGGAACGCATCGTCCCATTCCATGCGGTGATCGATGCGCGCCAGCTCGTTTTGCGCATTCGGCGTGTACACGCACACGAACCAGAATTCCAGGAACTCGCACGCCACAATGCGGCCTTCGTTATCAAGATGCGGAAATCCCAGGCCATGCAGCACTTGTAGCGGCTTCTCCTTCGTGAACACCGCCGTGCCCGAATAGCCCTTGCGCTCGGCGTAGCTCCAGAACTCGCGATAGCGCGGCAGGTCGAGCGTGGCCTGGCCGGCCTGCAGCTTCGTTTCCTGCAGTGCCACCACATCGGCATCGAATTCGCCGACGATGTCCTCGAAGCCTTTCTTCAACACGGCGCGCAGGCCGTTGACGTTCCATGAAATCATTCGCATAGAAGGCGCCCCTTTCGCAGGCAATCATGTTCGCCGACCAGTATAAAGTTGGCGAAAGCCGCGGGCAACGCGCGGCAGGGAGTCGCAGGGGCGTTCGCGCCGAAAACGACAGCGAATTGAATTGCATGAGCGCTTCGATTTCGTAGGGTTGAGCGAAAGCTCAGCCGTTTTATGCAGAGCCCAAAGGGCGCGCCACCATATTCCGAACGCACGAAATTCAAGTCAGCGATGCGCCTTCGGCGCTTTTAGATGGGTCGAGCTTTCGCTCGACTCTACATGTTTGACCTGCAATGTTGCCTCCCAAATGCCCACTGGGCATTTGGGAGTCCCCGCCTCGCCTTCGGCGAGCGGGAACGCGCCCGCTCGGGCGCATAGTTGGAGATTGAACAATCCAGTGGATTGTTCAAAAGCACTTTTCCCGGCCGAGCGGCCGGACTGGGCTGTTATTTATGGTATGGCTCGCCGTGGGAAATCTTTTGCGTTCGATAGAGCTGTTCAAGCAGCACGACGCGCGCGAGGTTGTGGGGCAGCGTGATGGGACCGAACGACAGCAGCTCGTCGGCGCGCCGGCGCACGGCGGTGCTCACGCCATCCGAGCCGCCAATCACGAACGCGAAGTTGCTTTTCCCTTGCAGCATCAGGTTGTCCAGGCGCTTCGAAAGCCCTTCGCTCGAGCGCTCCTTGCCATCGATAGCCAGCAGCACCACATGGGTGTCGGCACCAAGTTTCTCCAGCTCAGCGCATATGGCGGCGCCTTCCTTGTCGCGCGCGCCGTCAACGCCGCCCGCCTTGCGCGGGTCAACGTCGGCAATCTCGCGCACCTGGGTTTTCGCATACGGCTGCAGGCGCTTGAGATACTCCGCGCACGCATCGCTCCAAAAGCGCTCCTTCAGCTTCCCAACCGCCACAACCGTGAACTTCATGCATCCTCCCTGAGCATATATCACTTCGCAATTTCACTTTACTTTACCCTTTTTCCCACCCAATTTTGTCCGCTTGCCCGAAAAAGTAGTGTCCCTAGGGAAGTAGGGTGTTTACAAGTTGTTACCGGGCTGTTAACGTTCATGCCACAATTTCATAGCGTCACCCCGTTGATATGTTCTGGATCGAAAGAAACAGGACAGGCAGGGGCCTCTGGAGAATCCCACATGTGGGTGCCGAAGGGGCAAGACGAGCGCAGGCTGCAAGGCCGAGCCGCATAAGCTTGACGAAGCTGCAGCGGCGAACCGCATCGTTGAAACTCTCAGGCAAAAGGACAGAGAAAAGCATATCGCTTGTCGCAACCGTGAACGTGAATCAGAACTCGGACGTTCACTCGCAGCTTTTCCCTCTCCACAACCACATAGTTTTCAGCAGCCCCGTCGCGTCGCTTCGCAATGCGTACGGTTGCCAACGCGCCCTCGGGTTTCGCAGAGGTTGTATTGGCATTCGAGCAATTGAAGGAGTGAAACGTGGAAGGGTTTTTCGACGTCGCCAATGACGTGCTAACCGCCATCGACGATTTTGTGTGGGGCGTCCCGCTGATGACGCTCATCCTTGCAGGCGGTATCCTGCTGACTGCACGCCTGGCTGGCCTGCAGTTCCGCCAACTGCCGCGCGCGCTGCGCTACATGATGAAGAACGAAAAGGACGGCTCCGGCGAAGTTTCCAGCTTCGGCGCGCTGTGCACCGCGCTGTCAGCGACCATCGGTACCGGTAACATCGTCGGCGTTGCCACCGCTATTGTGGCTGGCGGCCCCGGCGCCATGTTCTGGATGTGGTTGGCAGCGCTGTTCGGCATGGCCACGAAATACTCCGAGGGTCTGCTTGCCGTGAAGTACCGCAGCATCGACAAGAACACCGGCCACGTGCTTGGCGGCCCGTTCTACTACATCGAGCGCGGCATGGGCAAGCGTCTGCCGCAGATCAGCTGGCGTTGGCTGGCGAAGATCTTCGCCTTCTTCGGCATGTGCGTCGGCCTGTTCGGCATTGGTACTTTCACGCAGGTGAACTCCATCAACGGCGCCATCACGAACTTCTTCGACCCTGACAAGGCGGCGTCCGTGACCATCCTGGGCATGAACTACTCCTGGGCCACGGTCATCGGCGGCATCGTGCTTGCCATCCTGGTCGGCCTGGTGGTCATCGGCGGCATCAAGCGCATCGCCAGCGTTTCCGAGCGCATCATTCCCGCCATGGTCGTACTGTACGTCGGCTTCTCCATCATCGTGCTGCTGGCGAACCTCGATAAAATCCCCGGCGCATTCGTGGTGATCTTCGAGTCCGCATTCGGCCTGCGCGCCGCTGCCGGCGGTGCACTGGGCGCCATCATCATCGCCATGCAGAAGGGCATCGCTCGCGGCATCTTCTCCAACGAGGCCGGCCTGGGTTCTGCGCCTATCGCCGCTGCCGCCGCGCAGACGAAGGAACCAGTGCGCCAGGGCCTCGTGTCCATGACCGGCACGTTCCTTGACACCATCATCGTGTGCACCATGACCGGCCTGACCATCGTCATGACCGGCGCATACCAGATTCCCGGCCTTGAGGGCGCAGCCATCACCACCACCGCGTTCCAGACCGGCCTGCCGTTCATCCCGTCGCAGGTTGTCGCATTCGTGCTGATGGCATGCCTGGCGCTGTTCGGCTTCACCACCATCCTTGGCTGGGACTACTACGGCGAGCGCTGCCTTGAGTACCTGAGCAACGGCAACCTGAAAGCCGTAAAGGTGTACCGCTGGCTCTACATTGCCGCCGTGTTCATTGGCCCTTACATGACCGTTTCCGCGGTGTGGACCATCGCCGACATCTTCAATGCTTGCATGGCCGTGCCGAATATGATCGCCCTTATCGTTCTGTCCGGTGTTGTGGCGCGCGAGACGAAAGACTTCTTCAAGCGCCTCAAGGATGCTGACGGCGACGAGGATAAGATGGAGCCGCATGTCGACTACGACAACGTGCCGCCCATCGACAGCCTTACCGATCGCCTGGGCGCCAAGACCGCCCAGGAGGATACCGCAGCAGTTGCACAAGGTTTCGCCACCGCATAGCAGCTGCCTGCCCCTCATGAAAACGCCCCGTGTTTCACGTGAAACACGGGGCGTTTCTTTTTGCCGAAAGGATGCCAGCTCATGCGCCATGCATCGCTGAACTGGGACGACGAAGGGATGAGCAGGAGTTGGGAAGGCCCAAACTGTCCAATCCCTATCAAACAGAAAAGGGGGAGCCGCTTTGCAGCAGCTCCCCCTGATGCGCAATCAAAGTATTCGCAAACGAACCCTATTCCACGCCGGCGTGGGCGAGGGCGTCGGCCACTTTGCGGGCCGCGGCCGTGATGCTCAGGTCGTTCACGTCGACGGTGATGCCGGCATACTGCTCATACAGCGGAAGGCGCTCGTCGTACAGCTCGCGCAGGCTCATGCCGATGCCGCCCTTCAGCACCACGCCGCGCTCCTGCAGATCGCTCAAGCGATGCACCAGCTGGTCGTAGGAGATCTTCAGGTACACCACCGTGCCGATTTCCGCCAGGTGCTTCATGGCCTCATCGGAATACACGGCAGAACCGCCCGTGGCAATGATGCTGTTGTCCGCCTCAAGCTTGCTGAGAATCTGGTTCTCAACCTCGATGAAGCCCTCGGGGCCGCATGCATCGATGATCTTCTGCAGCGTTTTATCGCACTGGTTTTGGATAACGATATCGGCGTCGATGAAGTCCTTCGTCATAATCTTCGCCAACACGATGCCCAACGTCGATTTACCGGAACCGGGCATACCGATAAGAACAACGTTGTTCTTCTCAGCCATGGTGAATCCTCCTTGTTCGGTCACATACGCCCGCATTGTATCACGCGAAACGCCGTGCGCCCGCATCGGTAACAAGCTGTTCTTAATCGGTTGTTTCCCCAGTCTGAGCGCCCGTTTTCTTCTTGAGCGGGAACGTTTCGCTGATTACGATGGCTGCGAAAATCAGCACGAAGCCGACAAGCAGGCGCAAGGTGATCTGCTCGCCGTACAGCGCAATGCTGAACAACACGCCGAACACCGATTCCAGGCTTAAAAACAGCGAAGCCTGCGCGGGCGGGATGTGCGCCAGCGCCACGTTCTGGATGCCGAACGCCACGATGGACGCGAACAGCGCCAGAAACACCAGCTGGCCGATAATGCCCGGCGTGAACACGCCGAATCCCGGGAACGTCTCTAATGCGGCGCCGAACACGAAGCCCAGGCAGCCTTCCGCCACGAACTGCACCGCCGTAAGCGCCAGCACATCGTGGAAGCGCGACAGTTTCGACACCAGCACCATGTGCACGGCGAACAGCAGCGCGCATAGAAGCGTCATGGCCTCGCCGTAGCCCATGGTCATGCCGCCGCTTTGCACGGACACCAGCCAAATGCCCACCAGCGCCAGCACCGCGGCGCCGATGTTGAACACCGTGGGGCGGCGGTGCGCCACGATCCACCACAGGAAGGGGACGATCACGCAGTATGTTGCCGTCAAAAACGCGTTGATGCCGGGTGTGGTGTGCTCAAGGCCGATGGTCTGTGTCCAGAACGCCATGAAATCCGCTAAGCCAAGCGCTGCGCCGGCCAGCAGCATGCGGCCCGAGAACGCCTTGCGCACGCGCTTCCACAGAATCGCCGTCAGCAAAACGCCCGCAAACGTGAAGCGGAAGCCCAAAAGCCAGGCCGGCGGCAGCACCGACACCACGTCTTTCATGGCCACAAAGCTGTAGCCCCAGATGATGGTGGCCACCACAATGGCGGCCTTATACGCCCACGCAGGAATCGCTTTCCCTTTTCCCATTCCCATTCCCTGTCTTTCCCCGTCAACGCCAGGCATCCACTCATCCCGCGAAGTTAAAGGCGTTGTTTTCGCCTTGTCGTCATGCGAAAACAACGCCTTGCTAAACCTACGAGTATTCGACACTTGCGAACCATCGCCAACCTTAAGCTGAATGCGCGGATCACCGCAAACCTTTGCAGTGCGCCCTTATCGAGCGCCACCACCGCCTCCGCCGAAGCCGCCGCCTCCACCACCGGAGAACCCGCCGCCAAAGCCGCCGCCCGACGACGACCCGCCGCTTGCAGCCTGAATCGCCTCATGCGCCGTCTTCGCCGCTGCATCAAGCGAGCTTGACAGGAAGCTGCCCACATCGGGCATCTGAGCGCCCACACCCGATTCCGGAGCAGTGTACCACGCCCACCAGGGCACATACGTCGCCCCATACGACGAATCGACGCTGAACAGCTGCGGCTGCGTGATGCGAAGCTGCTCAATGGCCTTGTCCGCCACGCCAAACAGATACGCGTACACCATGAATTCGCCCCACACCTTCACGTCGGTAGGCGGACGCTCTTCAAGCGAGCTGAAGTCACGCAGCCAATTGCGCAGCGCCTTGCAGTGCGCCACCAGCTCGTTGCCTTCGACGCTGCGACGCGGCATGTTGTTGCCGATGAACACCAAAGCCGCAGCCGTAGGCAGCGTGAAGAACACCGTGAGCATGTTCCCGTCGTTCAGCCAAATCATCAGCCCGGCCAGCGCGAACAACGCTGCCATGACCCACATGACCTTGCGCAGCTTCGCACCCTTCGCCTCGAAGAATTCTTGCGCGTCCGTCGCCTTCGTCAGCGTATCCTGCCAGTTTTCAAGCGCCTTCACGAACGCGTTCGGATGATCTTCGCCGTACTTCTTGATGGAGCCGAACCACACGGCGTTCTGCTTGCCCGCAATACGATCGAACAGCAACGAAAATGTGGCCTTGTCCACGGAATCTACGATGTTGTTCGCGTCCACCAGCTTCGTGACGTAGAAGTCGTTCACCAGCCTGGTCCCGCCGTGCTTCGTCGGCGCTTCGTACGACCCGGCATCAATGCGCACGAGACCTGCCTGCGCCATATGCATAATCGTGGCAGTAAAATCATCAGTGCTCTCCCGATTCCAACGCCACAAGCGCCCAACAACGGCCGGATGAATGCCCTTGCCGGGGACGTCACGCCAATATTTGTCGGTGAAACGCGGCGTGTATTCCTTGCCGTGGCGGAAAAACGCCCACAGCGCCCACGCAAGCACCAACAGGCACACCAACGCGCAGCCCGCAACGTACGCAAACGACATCATGCGCTTCGTGTTCGCCTGATCGGCCCACGTCTGCTCTTCTTTCAGCACCGTGTCCAGGCGCTGCTCGCCCGCATGCAGGCGAAGGGACTTCAGCGAGACGTTCGGCAGCCACGTCGTGGGAACCAGCACGCGCATTTCCGCATATTCGCCCGACTCCACGCGCGGCACCGTGCAGGTGACCGACCCGTCCTGGTTTACCGACACCATGCCCGCAAGCGGTCCATGACCCCATGCGCGCACGTTTTCGCCCGGCTCGATGCTCACGCCTTGCGGCACCGGCAGCTGCAGCGTAGCCGTCACGTTTTCCGATGGAGCCGACCACTGCGAACCCAGGTACTGCCAGTACACCTCGGCAACATCGTCGTACATCTGGGCCATGCTCGTGATGGTGTAATCAAGTTCGACCACCACCTTGCTTGGCTCGTTCCCGAAGAACACGTACACAGTATTTTTCGGCGCATCTACGGAATACGCGTCCTTGTCAGGGCCGCCTTCTTCGCGCCATTTCAGCTCGAACGGCACTTCTGAAACCTGCGACATGGACGACTCGGTGGCACCTTCGCCGTCGACGGTCATCATGCGCACGCCGTTCACCGTGAATTCCGCATTTGACGGCAGCAAATTCAGCGTCCACCACACGGCAGAGTACGAGCCGTCGAAATCGAACGTGCGCTGCTCAACCACGTGCAGCGTTCCGTCCGTTTCCATTTGTGCCTGGATGTCCACCTCCGGCATGATATAGGACTTCGCATGCGCCGGAGCAGGGAAGGCCAGCGTTAGCAACAAGCAAGCTGCCAGCACGAATGCGGCCATAAGCGCGCGCGATGCATCAATGCGCAGCGCATTTTGCGCGGTTTGGCGAAATTGAGGTGGTCTCGTGTATTGCATCGAGAAAGCTCCTTGCATGTTTTGGTCAGTCAAGGTATCATAGCAAACCGCACCTATTATAGCGTGGAGAAGTGACCGAGAGGCCGAAGGTGCTCGCCTGCTAAGTGAGTATGCCCCACAAGGGCATCTAGGGTTCGAATCCCTACTTCTCCGCCACGAACTTCCAGCCCTCGCGCAAGCGGGGGCTTTTCTTTTGCCGTTCGCGCTACTTGCTCCAGGGCCAGCGGCGCAACTTCTTCGCCTTCATGGGCTTCGCGCGGTACGACGGATTGTGCTTGAGGAACACTGCACGGCAAATGCGCGTGATCGCCAGCGCAACCAGCGCTGTCACCATAAACGAGAGCGTCAGGTCCAACACCGCCATGTTCGACTCCGACAACGCATACAGGCTGGCTAATCCGAAAAACGCCGTCAGCACCGTGTTCAGCACGGTGAACGCTTTGATGAGGATTTCCTTCGCACGGGCTGGCGAATAGCGCCACGAAGCCACCACGTACACCACGCCCGCCACAAACGCGAGCACCAGCAGCAAAGGGATGATTCTTGTCAGACGGGCAACCATCTAGAACGTCACCTTGGGAACGCTGTGCGCGGGAGCATCGGCCGCAAAGCTCGGACGTTCTTTAAAGCCCATGGCGCCCGCAATCAGCACCGCAGGAAACGTCTGGATTGCCGTGTTGTACTTCATAACCGTGTCGTTGAAGCTTTGACGCATGTAGCTGATTTTGTCTTCCGTTTCAGACAGCTCCGCCTGCAGCTGCTGAAAATTCTGATTCGCTTTCAGTTCAGGGTACGATTCTGCCACGGCAAACAGGCTTTTCAGTGCGCTGTTCAAGCGGCTGTTCGCGCCCATACGGCTTTCGGGCGTGGTTGCGTTCGATACCGCCGCACGCGCGTGCGTTACTTCTTCAAGCGTTTGGCTCTCGTGCTTCGCGTAGGCCTTAACCGTTTCCACAAGGTTCGGAATCAGGTCAAGACGACGCTGCAGCTGCACGTCAACCTGCGCCCATGCGTTGTCCACCATGTTCCGTAGCTTCACCAGGTTGTTATAAAGCGCCACCAGTGCCACCAGCAGCACAACAACAATCACGAGCAATATGATTGCAATCGTCATAATTTCCCCTTTCCGAGGTTTTCGCTATTGTAGCATCGATGTTTGCACCGGCTATCAAGCAAGCAGAACACTTGCGAACGCGCACGCCAGCGACATGGACCCTTCGCATTACTGCTTGCGCGGACTCTCAAGCACGCCCTATACAACTGCGGCTCCGAATTCTTGAGTGAACTCGAAGCCGCCCGCATTATCGGTTGGTTGTCATTGTTGCCTTGAACGGGCCGAACGTAGTCGTGCGCGACCACCAGCCTTTCGCTTGCGCGCTCGACGATACGCGCGCCGCCGCATCAAACGACTCACACACTGCAAACACCGCCGAACCGCTGCCCGACATCATCGCGTTGCAGACCCCAGGTTGCTCCTGCAGCCACTCGCGCACCATCTTCACGCCAGAGTTCAGCTCTTCACCTGCCTCGGCCATATTGTTCAGCAATGGCACATGCATGGCATACGCTTCTTCTTCTGCTGTTTTGACCAATGCGGCGTCCAAAGGCTGCGGATTCTCATCCAGCTTCTTGTAGGCCGCAGCCGTAGATACGCCGCCCTCGGGCTTCACAATGACCACAAAGTCGTTCGTGATTTTCAGTGAACGCACGAAATGCTCGCCTATGCCGTCGTACTGCGCGCATCCTCCCTTCAGGAAGAACGCGACATCAGCGCCCAGCGTTGCGGCAACATGCTCGATGCGCGGATCCAACACGCTTTCTTGCCACAAGATAGCAGCGCCCAGCAAAGCCGCTGCGGCATCGGAAGAGCCACCGCCCAAACCCGCTTGCGCCGGAATGTGCTTCTCAAGATGCACGCGCACGGTTTCCGTTTCGCCAAGCTCGCGACCAAACGCTTCGGCAAGCTTCACAATAGCCTTCGTCACAATGTTGTGCTGCGGGTCCACATCTAGCGGCTCTAGGCCTTCGTAGCTGCGCGACGTCAGCTGAACGGGCTCGCCAGTCCCCGGAACAAGCTTCATGCGCAGCACGTCGTGCAGCATCAACGTGTGCATGATGGTGGACACTTCGTGATAGCCATCTTCGCGAAGACCCTTCACGTTCAGATAGAGGTTCACTTTCGCTGGAGCAACCAGTTTCAGCGATCCCATGCCGGCGAACTCGCGCGCTTCAACGTCCTGCGCAATGCGAGCGATGTCCATCATGTCCACTTTGTTTTGAAATGTTTCACGTGAAACATCTTGTTGTTCATCATTCCACTGCATCGTTATCGCTCCGTTCGTTTCTTCCTTCGAGCTGCGAAAAACCGTTTCAGAATGCCGGCGCACTCATCTGCCAAGACTCCGGGAACCACCTCGAATGTATGGTTCAGACGCTTGTCGCTGTTGATGGAATACAATGTTCCCAGCGCACCAGCCTTCGGGTCAGGCGCCCCATATACACACCGGTCGATGCGCGCTTGGTGCATCAACCCCGCGCACATGATGCAGGGTTCCAGTGTTACGTACACCGTACAGCCTGTCAGGCGCCAAACGCCAAGCTCTGCCGCCGCTTGTTTCATGGCCACGAACTCCGCATGCCCTGCAGGGTCTTGCTGGGTTTCGCGCACGTTGCATGCCCGCGCAATCACGCGCGGCTCCGCCAGCGGACGCCTTGTCCCCTTATCGATAGGTTGGTACACCACAACAGCACCGATAGGCACTTCGCCCAGATCGGCAGCCCGTTGCGCTTCCTCTAGCGCCATGCGCATGTATTCTTCGTCATTCATAGGTAGCATTATATGGTATCCTACCAACGTTACGGAGGAATGGCCGAGTGGTTGAAGGCGGCAGTCTTGAAAACTGTTGAGCCGCAAGGTTCCGTGGGTTCGAATCCTACTTCCTCCGCCAGATTACACACGCCCGGGCCTCCGGGCGTTTTTATTTTCGAAAGAGCTCGGACGGATTCGAACCGATAAGGTGGTTTCACGTTAAGAAAACGTGCCAGTGGCACGTTTTTAGTGAAACGCCCGACCGAGCTTGCGAGGGAGGGGTGCGGATTCGCGAAGCGAATACGCGAATCCTACTTCCTCCGCCAGGAACTCAAAAGCGCCCGGAACCTCCGAGCGCTTTTTCGTTTCTTGGCTTCGTTTTAGCGTTCTTCCATCGGCGTGTACGCTCGCTTCTTACTGTAAATCGATTTGTAAGCAGGACGAATGATCCGCTTACCGGAAACGATTTCCTCAAAGCGATGAGCCGCCCAGCCCGACATACGCGCGCAGGCGAACAGGGGAGTGAACAAATCCTCGGGAATGCCGAGCATGGAGTACACGAAGCCGGAATACATGTCCACGTTCGCGCACATGTCCTTGTGCGTGCCCTTTTCGTTCAGGATAACCTCGGGCGCCAAGCGCTCGATTTTCTCAAGCAGGCGGAACTCAGCCTCGTATTCGGTACCCACGGCAAGCTTTTCTGCAAAGCGCTTGCAAATGACCGCGCGGGGGTCGGATAGCGTGTACACCGCGTGTCCCATGCCATATACCAAGCCGCTCTTGTCGTACGCCTGCTTGTTCACGATTTTCGCAAGGTACGCCGCCACCTCGTCGTCATTGTCCCAGTTGGCAACGTTCTCCTTGATTTCCTTCTGCATGGCGATAACCTGATGATTCGCACCGCCGTGCTTGCGGCCCTTCAGCGACCCGATGGCGGCCGCATACGTCGAATACGCGTCGGTATCCGCCGAAGTCAGCACATGCGTGGTGAACGTGGAGTTGTTGCCGCCGCCATGCTCGGCATGCAGGCACAGCATGATGTCGAGCATGCGAGCCTCTTCCGGCCTGAACTGGCGGTCGGGACGCAACATGGACAGAATGGTTTCCGCCGTCGATTGCCCAGGAATGAAGCGATGCATGATCATGGAATCGTTGCTGTAACGCGCGCGCATGGCGTAATACGTCAGCACCATAATGCGCGGAAGACGCGAAATCAGCGAAATAGCCGTCGAAATCTCGTGTTGGGCCGAACGGTCCTCGGCATGCGTGTCGTAGGCGTACAGCAGCATCACCGTACGTGCGAGCACGTTCATGATGTCCGGGGGAGTGTCGCGCATGATCATGGAAGCCGTGAAGCCGTCAGGCAGCTCGCGCTGCGCATCGATGGCGGCAATGTAGTCGTCAAGCTGCTGTTGCGTTGGCAGCTCACCCATTAGCAGCAGATAGGACACTTCTTCGTAATTGAAGCGCCTATCTTTCGCATCCACGCCAAGAAGGTCGTACAGGTCGTAACCACGAAGGCGCAGCTCGCCGGTATCGGCCACTTTTTCGCCATCGGACATAACGTAGCCATGTACGTTGGAAATGCCCGTCAGGCCCGCCAGAACGCCCGTACCGTCGTCGTTACGTAGGCCGCGCTTCACGTCGTATTTCTTGTACTTGCTAGCGTCAATGGTGTTGATTTCCCTGAAGTGATCGTACAGGTCGATCTTTTGATCGTTAGCCATACTGTTTCCTTCCCGCTGCGCTTCGCAGCTCCCCTTGCTTCAAAAACCAGCAATGCCCGCACGAATGCGGGCATTGCTGGTTGCTCAGACGATATGTTACTTTGCAGCGCCGATGCGGCAGATGGTCGTGCCGCAGTCGGGGCATTTCCCCTTCGTGATGGGCTTACCGTTCTTGGTGACGCCCTCCACAGAATCTTTCATGATCTTCTTCGCCTTGCATTTAACGCAGTATGCCTCGATAGCCATCTTAAACCTCTCTAGTTTCAATATCGGCGTCGTGGTGCCGACAATCGGCGAACGACTCCGTCGATGTTCACGTTGGCGGACTGCATTATAGGGTAACTGCCTTTGCCGTCCATTACCGACACGTTTCGCGACCTACATATTCTTCAACAACTCCATAAGGAACTGCACGTTATCGTTAAGTTTGCGGTCGTCGATGTTCTCGATCGTGTCGTCAACTTGACCATACAGCGCCGGCTTCGCACCGTCCATGCCCACAAGGTGCATGGCTTGCTGCCCATGCTTCGCTACAAACGAAGCAGCGCTTTCCTCCCACATCATCGAACCATTCGCAATTTTCACACCGCTAGCCTGCGAAGCCTTGCGAATATAGCGCTTCATGCGAGAAGAAGCCTTCGCGGGCTTGAGGTATCCCTCGCGTTCAATCATGGTCAAGTCGCCCGCGCCCAGCGCATCCAGATCGATGATGAACGCACCGCGCAACTCCAATTCGTGAGCCTCCAAGAACGCTCGCATGCCGGCGTTCTGCGCAAGCTCGGAGCCTAGCGCCACGAACCACACCTCGGTATTGATGTCGGGGTTGCGGAACTGATAGACCTCGCTCAGCTCTTCGTCCACCTCAGCGGGGGCAGGAGAGGCGGCCGCAGCCGCTTCGTCTGCAAGCTCCTCGGAGCTGAGGTTCGCGTTCTCCACACGGCGGGACGAGAACGCGCCGCCATGCCACGGACGGAAATGTCGACCATCGTTCGCGTCCTCGGCAACATCGTCAGCATCGAAATCGTCGTTGAAGCCATACTCAGACTGCTGACTTTCCGGCTGCACATCAATCGGCTGCGGCACAAACGCCTGCGTGGCATCCAGCTGGCTTTCCGGCTGCAGGGGAGGCATCATTTGCGTAGACCCCTCGTATGCCACCTGCTCGTCAACTGCATAGTCGCCCTGATACTCGCCGTGCTCGTAATGCTCTTCCTGGAAGCTTTCCCAGCCGCCGCGGGCCTTGCCTACAGCACGCGCCTCGAACTCTTCGTCAACGTCAAGCCAATCCTGAGGAGTGTCCTCCTCTTCTCCCTTGTTGCGATGGAACTTATCAAGGAAGCGACGGAAGCGCGACTTCGGCATCTCCATATATCCCGGGCCTGCAAAAGCGCCCGTCTCGGTGAAATTGTCCTCGTAAGCGGAATCGTCGGCATCGTGCACGTACATGTCCTCAGGGTCCATGGATTGCACCAGCTGAGCGCTCACGGGAGCGAACGAGCCCGTTGCGCCTGCCGTGCCAAGCGAAGCCTGCGCAGCATCCATGCCCGGCTGCGCCTGGGCGACATCAGCAGCTTTGATAGCGCCCGACAACGAGGGAAGGGACGCAAGCAGGGAAGGATGGTCGGCCTTCTGCCCGTCATCTTGTGATTCCTGCGCCTGCGACGATGCGACATCAGCCGAGCCGATGGAGGGAAGCAAGCTCAGCAAGCTCCGAGCAGCCTTCTTTCCCTTCGACTCAACGTCCGCCAGCGGCGCGCGCTGCTTTGCGGCAGCGGCAACGGGGGCCATACCGGGCGCGGTGGCGCCGATGTCGGGCAGCGTTATAGGCGCATGCGCCTGCTCTTCGGAAACCGTGGGGATGTTCAGCGGCGTAGCCTGCAACTCACCAGGAAGCGCCTCGGGCTGCTCAGCGGTCTTCTTCACCATAGCCGATGAATCAACGCGACCGTTTTCGCTGATAGCAGCATTCGTAGCGTCTAGGCGATTATCCGAACGGGGTGCATCGGACTGACGCTGCTGCGCTTCAGCCTGCACCTTGCGCGGGTCCAGAAACGCCGGCATGGGGATATCGCTTACCGGGGGAACATCGTCGATATGAAGCTGCGTCACGTCGATAGGCGGCGTAGCGACCGTCGCAAATGGATCAGCACTTACCGCACGCGGCGCGGAAACGGACTTATCTTCGGCAGCATCTGCGATTTGAGAAGGCTGAGGCTCAGCCGCAACCTGCTCAGACGCGGCGGTTTCGGGCACGGCCTGAAGCTCCGGCTTCTCCTGCACCTGATCGGCGTTCGTTAACTCGACGTCGGAAGCGCCTGCGCCCTGCTCGACGACAACAGGCTTCGTCTCCACAGAAGCAACCGCGGGTTGCACAGGCTCAATGCTGGCAAGCGGCGCGGGCTGCACCGGGTCGATGGTCGCAAACGGCGAAAGCTGAACCGGCTGAGACGCCGAATCTGCAGCAGAAGCTTCAAGAGGTTGAACGGGCTTGATCGTTGCCCACTGCGGAGCCTTCACTTCGTGAATCGTGTCGCGATCTACGTCGATAGCACGCTCAAGCTCGTGTTCGACGATGTTGTTCGCTTTCGCAAAATGACCGGCGCTTTCCGCAACCGCAGCATCAAGCGCACTTGCGTAGCGAGAGCGCTGTACCGGCTTTTCAGCCGTACGCGGCTTCTTAGCCTTCTCTTGGGCCTTCACGAACCAATCGGGCACGCTGTTTGTCGGGCGAACCGGATCCTGCACAGGTTCAGGAATTTCCTCCTGAACAGGCGTCTGCTCCATTTGCTCAGGCGCAGCGACCTGCTCCGGCGCTGCTTCAACAGGCTGCTCGCCTGCAACCTGAGCAGCAAGCGCGGCTTCAGCAGCAGCGCGCTCTGCCGCTGCCTGCTCTTCGGCACGGGCGCGCTCCGCATCGCGGCGTGCGCTTTCCACTGCACGCGCTTCCATGCGCTGCATGCGGGCCTCTTCTTCGGCCTCTTCGCGATCGTGGCGTTCGATTTTTTCGAGATTGCGCTCGACATCCTCTGCGGAAAGACCGCTTACCGGCTTGCCGGACAGCGCCGCAATGGCCGCCTTCGCGGCAACCAGGCTTTCCTCTTCCGGCATCGATGAATGCGGATGACCCGCATACACGAACTCAGCGCCTTCGGGAACCAAACCATTGTCATACGCAGCCTCTTCGCCGTGCATGATGGCGTCTTCGCGTTCGGCGATTTCCGCTTCGCTCACGCGACCCACTCCGATGCGACGCGCAACTTCAAGCAGCGCCGCAACGCCCGATGCGTTGTTGTTGGCACCTTCGTTGTACGCAGCCGTTTTGTGCAGAACGCCAAACACCAGCGGGATAGCCGCAAGAATCATCGCGATAACCACCAGCACCGTGAAAACCGCCGGCAGCGCACCTTCCGCCTGGCCAAGCGCCACACCTTTGATAAGGAGTAGCACGGGAAGTGCAACCAAGGCACCAAACGAAACCTTATTGATAAGCGGCATGAACGAGACGACAGGGGAGGCAAGTTCAGGACGGACCTTGCCAGTATCGTAGCGAGCCACCAAAATCACCTTGCGACGGCGGGCCGAAGATTCTCCCTCGGGCACACCGGGCTCATATTTTGCCACCACGTTCTGGCTTACACCCTTACCAAGAAGCTTCGACAGAACAGGCCTGCCGAACAGCTCCGCCGCAAACAGCGCCGCCGCGGCAAGCGACCCAATCACGCCCACGATGCTAAGTACCGGCACAATCAGCGACAGCAGTGCAAACACCACCGCTGCGCCGCAGCAAATCATGGCCGGCAAATCCGCGTCGCCAACGCCATTGAAATCCTCAATCGATGCAGGCAACCCCGCATCCTTTTGGAACTGCTCGGTAATATACAGCGCCGCCTGCTGCTCTTCCTCGGTGCCCGCCGGGCGCGCGCCGATTTCCTGCGACAAGTACGCGATATGCTCTTTAATCTCCGGCATTATGTTGCCTTTCATTCCTCAACTTCAGCAAGGCATATACGGGTTGAAGTATACGCTATTTGCCTTGTGCCCCCAAATAATCACGTATAACTGCATCACTCGTGCCCGCCTCTGCACGCTTAGCGGTGTAAGCCTTTATCAACGATGAGTATTGCTCGCTATACGCATCGTGGAACAGCTTGTCCATATCCGAAGGGAGCTTCGTTGCCAGCGTTGCCGCTTCCGTTTCGGCCTCGTTGTACCAGTCATTCTGAACAAGCGCTTCCTCTTTGTTTCGGTCTATCAGCGCATCGTCTGCCGCTATGGCATACCCTGCGGCTTCGATCCGCTTTTCGATATACGCCGTCGCCACAGATAAATCTACTTCCGCATGCTCCGCTTGAAATGTTTTCAGCTGCGCAAGGCTATCCGTGAACAATCTATTTGCCTGCTGCGTTTTCTCCTTCGAACCCGCTGGATCGTCGGCTTCAACAAGTTTCGACGCTTCATGCGTCACATCGTCAGCGTCAAGAACGACTGACCAAATGTCCTGACAATGTTGCTCGGCTTCATCAACTTGCAGTGACGCGTCCAGTAATTCCGAGGCCTGCTGCATCATGGCCTGCCTTGCGGCAATCGATATAACCGTTTGATTCGCAATGTCTTTCACCGTCGGGTCCTTCAACCCGTCCGAAGCTTCCCGTGCTCTCACATCCGCCTGCTCAAGAACATCTAAGCAACCAGGTATCTCACTCAGCGTAGATTGCTTCGATTTTTTGCTGTCGTCCGAGAACGGGTCGTTCACAATGCCGTCGATTTGCAGAATCACATCATCTGCCTGCGATACCAGCTCAATCGAATCCATCAGCATTGCTTCATAGCGCTGCTGTTCGGTTACATCAACGTGCCAGATCCATACGCCAATAGCAACGAAAACCATCGTCATCGCGGCAACTGTCGACAAAGCCGCGATGCGGCCCATGCGTCTGCGAGCTTTTCTTCTTGCAACCTCCTCTTCCAACGATATGCGTTTCGTCGAAAGCTGTTTTTGTTTAGCTGCTGCGTGCTGAGCACTGTGTTGACTGGGCTTTCTCGAAACCCTCGCAACCTTGGCTTCCCGCATTTGCTTTCTCGAACCTTCTTGAGCTCGGCGAATGCGGGATGCCTTGCTTGGCAAACCTTCAGATGTTTCACGTGAAACATCTGAAGAAGTTTCACGCCGAGCTGCGCGGTTGCTCACGAATTCGTGAAAGCTAAACCTTTGACGCTTGTTGTCCACGGCATATTTCGCTGCATCCAATACGCTGAATGAAATCTCATTCGACGTGCCCTCGGTGCGCGCTTTGATATGGGCAGCGCGCGCAATCTTATCGTCTCTGTGCTTCATAGGCGAATTCGCTTATGCGCGGCGCGCAGCCTCAAGTTCGGCGACTATCTCGCTTGCTTTCATAATCTTGATGTTCTTGCTTGGCAGCGAATTTAGGAACGTTTTCCCATAACCCTTCGAAACCAAACGATGGTCAGCCAAAATCAACGCACCCGTATCGTCGGCGCGGCGAATCAACCGTCCCGCCGCCTGCTTCACTTCAAGAACCGCAGCAGGCAGCACGTAATGACGCCAAGCTTGATCGTCGCGTTCAGCGCGTTCGCAAGACAGCGGGTCGGTCGGCTTTGCAAACGGAAGCTTCGGAATGACCACGCCTTTCAGCGTGGCGCCCGGGGCATCAAAACCCTCCCAGAAGCTCTTAAGCGCGAACAGCGACAGGTGCTCATCAGCCAGGAAATCATCCCGCAAGCCTTTTACCGATACGCCCCATTTCTGGCACACCAGACGCAAATCGTCCGACTTCAAGCGCGGTTGAACATACTCGAAGCACGTTTCCATTTCACGGCGATTCGTGAACAGCGTCAACATAGACCCCTGCTGTGCGCGATGCGCATCAACCAGCAGCTTTTGCAGCGAAGCCATGTATCCACCGTCATTCGGCTCGGGAATGTCGGACACCACGTATACGGTCATGCTCTTATCGAAGTCATAGCTTGAATCAAGCTGGCACGTTCTTACTGGCGAGAACTCCGACTGCCCCAAGCCCATAGCACTGGTGAATCCGTCGAACTTCCCATTTACGGAAAGCGTCGCAGACGCGAACACCACTGAATGCGTTGATGCATACAGCGTTTCGTTCAACTTAGCGCCAACGTTGACCGGCAAGCCTTCGAGCTTCTCCGCCACGCGATCTCTCTTCCGGCATAGCGTCGCAGAATAGGCAAACGCCTCACCAGGGTTTTCCAGAATCAGCTCGACAGCGCTTACCTGTTCCTTCAAATCAATTGCAATTGAGGCGATCTCACGTTGCACAGCAGCTGCATCTTCGATGTCCTCCAAGTAGGCAACAAGGTTTTGGCACGCAACGATCAGCTTCTCTGCAGTCTCCCTTAACGCAGAACCCTTTTCCGCCACATCGCCAAACGTCGCGGATTTGCGGATATCGTCGTTGATCCACAGCTCAACGATTTCATATCCTTTGCCGCGCTTGTTCGTATCGAAGAACAGCAAGCCCTTAAGGCTGGCGCAGAACGCCTCAGCCGCCTGACGATATGCTTCGCCAGCTGTTTTTCCCTTTTGCGTCAGCGCGAAGAACAGCGTTTCGCTTTCCTCTTTCGCGTCCTTCAGTACCACACGGCGCTCGGCGTGAGCGAACACGTTGCGTCGAGGGTCCTCAGCCGACAGGCGGCGAGCATCACGCAGTATGCTTTCAGCATCAAGCTCAATCGAGAACGCGCGACGCGCCTCTGCTTCCGCACCGTGAGCCTCGTCGATGGCCCAATAGCGAATAGGCGGCAGCAGCCCACCATCTGCAGCCATATCGCAGAACAGCAAGCTGTGGTTCGTAACAAGGATATCTGCCGCCTCGGCACGCTTGCGCGCTCCGTGCACGAAGCACAGGTTCCCAAAGAAGGGG
The DNA here is from genome assembly GCF_977052095.1 of Senegalimassilia sp. Lineage (NCBI taxonomy): Bacteria > Bacillati > Actinomycetota > Coriobacteriia > Coriobacteriales > Coriobacteriaceae > Senegalimassilia > Senegalimassilia sp. The sequence goes on along the minus strand of NZ_CDRSTZ010000007.1, from coordinate 31,158 downwards.
CACTTGCGGCGCAGGCATTCCTGACTTGACGTGGTGATGATTTTCCTTGGCAGCAAGCGGTAATCAAGCTTCAAGCCATCGATGTCGTCGTATTCGGTTTGCTCGATAAACGAAAGAAGCGCAGCCATAGCCGGTGCTTGGGAGAGCTCTTTTCCCTGCACTTCCTTGACTTGCGCGCCGTCTTCCACAACACTCCTGATTTTACGCAAGCAGGGATAGTGCGAAAAGCCCTTCAACGGTGCACATGTCAACGGCTTCGCGTTTGGGTCCTCCTTTGCCAAGGCAGCTGCCAGCGCCGGCACTTCTTTGTACACCAGCTGATCAAGCAGGGCATTAGTTTTCGTTGCCACGCCAACGGTGATGTTGTTCCTTTGAGCGGTTTTCGCCAAAGGAACCAGATAAGCCATCGACTTACCCACACCGGTCCCTGCTTCAACCACAAGGTTCTCGGACGCCGCAAACGCATCGCGAACCGCCATGCTCATTTCGCGCTGTTCCTTACGCGGCTCATACGATGTATACAGCTTGCCCACCAAGCCATCGGAACGGAAAGCTTGCTCGATTTCCTCTTTACTTGGATGCACGATTTCCCGCATCGGATCGGACGCAAGCGCATCGGCATCAATCTTCGGCCTGTTCTCAATCTTTTGCAAACGGTCGCGTCGAAGACCTTGAATCGAAAACATATCGAGAGGACCTGTTGTCCAAGACAACTGCCCAGACGATGTTTCACGTGAAACATCAATCGCTTCAGCTGCTGGCAGCTCGGAAGCCGCGGCGGCATTATCTTCGCTTATCCCGGTATGATCGGCGAAGTAGTTGAACACCGCTTGCGTCGGCCAATGATCGTGAGTTTCAAGAGATGCGATTTTCGCAACAAGCGGCTTCGGCATCGTGTCGACCGCGGCCAGCAAAATACGGAAAACCGCGCATGTTGCCGCAACATCGTCGTCGGCACGATGCGTCGATACCGGTGCACCAAACGTACGCACCAAGTCGATAAGACGATGGGACTTCAAACGCGGCAGAGCGATTCGAGCCAAATCAAGAGAATCGAGCCAAACATTTTGGAGCAGGGGATAGCCGCTTGGATGACGCGTAGTGAACGTTCGATCGAACGCCGCGTTGTGCGCAACCAGCTTTGACGACCCAACGAACTCTACAAGCTGCGCAAGCGCATCAGACGGCGTAGGGGCATCAGCAACATCGGAGTCGTGAATATTGGTCAAATGCGCCACGTCTTCGGGAATCGGCTTCCCCGGGTTTACGAACGTCACAAACCAACCAACGATTTCGCCCTTATCCATGCGGGCAGCAGCAATTTGAGTCAATTCATCATGATTAAACGAAAAGCCTGTGGTTTCCGTGTCAATGACAACGATATCCCGGTCGAACTCACCGAAATCCGCGCGTTGCGCATATTCTGAAAGCTGAGCATATCTATCAATGATTGATTGAGGCGTGCCATCGCTGATATAGGCAAGCAAATCACCTTGCATGGCTTGTTCTTTGTTCTGCATACGAAAGTCCGCCTGTTCTTCTGTTCTATTGCAACCTTAATATTGTATGCCAGTTGGAAGCACCTTGGGCTAGCCTTTCTGGTTCTTCGTTTGTGTTACGCTTTTTCTTGCAACACGTTTAAAAGGAGTCACATGTCTATTGATTGCTATTACGGAGCGTATGCGCGCTTCGACACCATCTCGAAACGCGATGCTGCCGTGCTTATCGGTTCAGACTGCATCATCGGCGATACCTTCGACATCCAGTTCCGCCCATATAAAGGCTCCACGCGAGCTTGGATCGTTAACGCCTTTGGCACCGACATCGGCTTCTTAGACGAGAAGACTTCGCACCACCTCAATGTTTTAGCCGCGCGCGAATGGACTTTACACGCCATTCTTTCCTGCGTTGCCTTCACCGACCAACCCGAACCGGGCATGTATTGGGGAGAGGTTGCCCTACTTTGCTACGATCGCTCGCATGAAAGCGACTTCGACACGTTCGTGACGGAAACCGCAAAGCTTATAGGAAAGGGCATTCGCCCGAAGGTCGACCTTGAAACCCAGGGAATTGCTTCCATCATCCAGTCTCACGGAACCTGGCAACCAAAGCAACGCGTTCCATTTCCGGACACTAACAAGAACACCGCCATTATCAAGAAGTCGCGCGGCACGCTTGATTTCCTTGTTCAGAAAAGCAGGGAAGGGAACAAAGGCTGCTACGTATTGAGTTGGCTCTTCCTTCTTGGGCTCGTAGCACTGGTTATCTTCGCTTTGAAGGGTTGCGGCGTTTTTTAATCCGACAAACTGTTTATCACCCATAAACGCGATTGAAAATAGAAATCTCAACGACACTTAAGATGTTGAGAGCTAGCGTTACATAATATTATCGCCTCACACTCTTGGCCGTAGGGCTAAACACAACAAAACGCCCTGTGCTTCATTTCATCGCAAGCACAGGGCGTTTCAACTACGCATGAAGTTCTTGCCTTCTACAGCTTCTTCTCCTCAAGCGCGCACTCGATAAGCTTCGTGCACAGCTCAGGGAACGACATGCCTGCGGCGCGGGCGGCATCGGGGAGCAGCGACGTTTTCGTCATGCCGGGGATGGTGTTCGTCTCCAGAACCCAGCACGTTCCATCTTCTTCCAGAATAAAGTCGGAACGGGAGGTGCCGCTGCAAGAAAGGGCCTTATGGGCCTTAACCGCCTCTTGGCGCATGCGCGCGGCAATATCCTCCGGTAAATCGGCCGGGCAGATATGTTGCGACCCGCCAACGGCATACTTCGATTCGAAGTCGTAGAAATCGCTTTTCGGCACAATCTCGATAATAGGCAGCGCTTCGGGATTCTGATTGCCAACAACGGCAATCGTGTATTCGCGGCCTTTGATATACCGCTCAATCAGCACTTCGTTATCAATCTCGAAGGCCTTGGCAAGCGCCTCTTCAATAGCTTCAGCGCCTTCAACAACGAACACACCGATGGCGCTTCCCTCGGTGCCGGGCTTTACAACCACCTTTTCGCCCATAGCCTCGATAACTGCCTGGGCATCGACCTGCTGGCCTTTCACCACCGTCATAGAAGGCGGGGTAGGGATGTTCTCACGTTCGTAAAACACCTTCGCCTTCGCCTTGTCCATAGCCAATGCGCTTGACCAAACGCCAGAGCACGTATAAGGAAGGTCAATCAAGTCAAGGAAGCCCTGCATCGTTCCGTCTTCGCCATATTTACCATGCAGGCAAAGGAACGCCACATCAAACGGCTCATCAATAAGCCGCTTCAAATCGCCCTTATCAGCCGGGTCAATCATCTCGACCGGAAAGCCAGCAGTCTCAAGCGCTTCGCGGGCACCCTCTCCAGATGCCAAGGAAATTTCACGCTCGTTGCTCTTGCCGCCGCACAGCAGCGCGACACGGCACGAACGAGGATCAATGTTTGAAGACATGCTCTCCTTCTTTCGTTACAAAAACCGTTTGCTGCAGTATAGCAAACCCATATGTTCGCTTCGTTGCCGGCAGCGCATCAGCGAATGTTTCACGTGAAACAGGTATAATGACCCGCATGAATACACCAATCAAAAATATCCTGCCGTCAGAATTCGATGCTCTCGTTAAAGGGCTTGGCCAGCCGTCGTTCCGCTCGAAGCAGCTCTTCGAGTGGCTGTACGGGAAAGGCGCACAAAGCTACGAGGAGATGACAAATCTTCCGGCAAAATTCCGCGCCCAACTTGCCCAGGAACATCCGCTACACAACGTAGAGGTTCTTGAGCACGCTATCTCAAGCGACGGAACGCACAAGATGATCCTTCAGTATCACGATGGGGTATACGTTGAAACCGTGGCCATCCCCTCGCGAAACGGTGAACGCCTGACCGTGTGCTTTTCAACGCAGGCGGGGTGTCCCATGGCTTGCGCCTTCTGTGCCACCGGTAAAGAGGGCTTGTCACGCAATCTTTTTGCCGGAGAAATCGTCGACCAAGTACTAACCGTTCAACGGCTTCTTGGCCGTCGCGTAAGCAACGTTGTGGGAATGGGGCAGGGAGAGCCTTTTCTCAACTACGACAATGTGCTGGCAGCGTTACGCATCATGAACAGCGACAAGGGCCTCGGCATCGGCGCGCGCCATATCTGCATTTCCACGTGCGGCATCATCCCGAGAATCGAGCGTTTTTCCCACGAGCCCGAGCAATTCACACTTGCCGTATCTCTTCATTCGGCAAGCCAAGCAACGCGACTGCAGCTTATGCCGAAAACGAATTCGTTCCCCTTGCCCGAATTGAAGAGCAGCCTTGCACGCTATACCGAGATCACGAATCGCCGCGTCACGTTCGAGTACATCATGGTAGATAACGTGAACGACAAGGAATCCGACCTGCAGGAGCTTCTACAGTTCTGCAAAGGACTTCTTTGCCATGTGAATCTGATTCCTATCAACGCAGTGCCGGAATCGCCTTTCAAACCAAGCAAGCAGCAGACTATCCAGAAATGGATTGACGTTACCGCAAAACATGGAATCGAGACCACCTTGCGAGATTCACGCGGATCTGACATCGCGGGTGCATGCGGTCAGCTTAAGAACACGTTCACTCAGCAGCATTCCTAATGCAACGAACCCAATAGAACACCTATCAGCACAAGAAAAGGGAGCTATGCAAGGCTCCCTTTTTAATGGCAATCGTTTTGCGAAAACACATCAAATTATGCAAGATTCGAAGCAAGAATGCCTTTAAACAAACGCTCCAAATCTTCTTCGTCCTTGAACTCGATTTCAATCTTGTTCTTGCCATTGACGGACTTCACCTTAACGGGCGTGTCAAGCACATCTTTTAACGTGCGAGCAACCTTCTTGTATTCCTTCGGCACGGGAACCTTCGGCTTAACGTTATCGTTTTTCTTGCCAGAGAACAAGCGCGCCAAAGCCTCAGCCTCGCGTACGGTGAGCTTTTCCTTAACAAGCTTGCGCGTCAGGCGTTCGCGCCCCTCCTTCGTAGGGATGGACAAGATAGCGCGCGCATGGCCCGCCGTGATCTTCTCCTCAAACAGCAGCTGCTGCGCTTCCTCGGGCAGCTCAAGCAAACGAAGCGCATTTGCAACGGTCGAGCGACCCTTCGACATAGCCTGGGCAACCTCCGCCTGCGTCATATTCAGACGCTCCATCATGCGACGATAGCCATAAGCCTCTTCGATAGGATTCAAATCGGAACGCTGGATGTTCTCGATAAGTGCAAGTTCCAACGCCTTGTCATCATTGGCATCCTTGATGCGGATAGGCACTTTGGTAAGGCCAGCAAGCTTAGAAGCCTGCCAACGGCGCTCGCCGGCGATAATCTGATACGAGCCTTCTCCAACCGGCCTGACAAGAATAGGCTGCAGCAAACCGTCCTTCTGAATGGAAGCGGCCAATTCTTCGAGTTCTTCCCGCTTGAAATTCGTACGCGGCTGTTCCGGGTTAGGGGAGACGCTGTCAATAGCAACCTCATCAGTCTCCTGGTTTGCCGCAGGCACAGCGGTGGCAACGGACTCCTGCTGCACAGGCGCCGACGCCGGGCGCGCTTCACGCTGAGCTACGCCTTTGATGGTAACCTCAACGCCGTTGTCCACAATAGACTCAGGCTCTTGCTCTTCGAAAGCAACTGCAGGGGCAGCTTCATACGTTTGACGCGGCTCGGGAGATTTCTGAGCCGGAACGCTTTCACGGATGACTTCACGACGAGGATCGGCCTCAACGCGAACCCTTTGAGGAACGCCTTCCTGCGGAATAGCCTCCTCATATGCACCGCCGAGCAGCGAATTCAAACCACGGCCGAGGCCGCCGCGACCGTTTTTAGCCACGTGCAATCACTTCCTTAGCAAGACTCATGTACGACTGCGCGCCTTTGCCGCTGGGGTCATACAAGGTTATCGGTTGACCGAAGCTAGGAGCCTCGGAAAGTTTCACGGTACGGGGGATTTGCGTCTCGAAAACCAAACGGCCGAAATACGCGCGAACCTCTTCGACAACCTGACGAGAAAGCGTGGTGCGGCCATCGTACATAGTCATAAGAACGCCGTAGATATCAAGCGTCGGATTCAGGCGAGTTTTGACACGTTTCATTGAATCAAGAAGTTTTGTCACACCTTCCAACGCGTAGAACTCGCACTGGATGGGGATAAGCAGCTTATCCGCCGCCACAAGAGCGTTGACCGTCAGCAAACCCAGCGAAGGCGGGCAGTCGATGAATACGTAGTCGTACTTGCCGCGCAGGCTGCCAACAGCGTCCTTCAAGCGGTTCTCACGGGCCATTTCAGCCACAAGCTCCACCTCAGCGCCAGCAAGGTTGATGGTTGCAGGCACCAGGTCCAAGCCCTCGCACACATCGGGAATGACGACTTCCTCGATAGGCACGTCGTTGAGCAGGACATCGTAGATGCAGTTGTTCACTTGGCTTTTCTCGATGCCAAGACCGCTGGAAGAATTGCCCTGAGGGTCAAGGTCGACCAGCAGAACCTGCTTGCCAAGCTCTCCCAAAGCCGCAGAAAGGTTGATAGCCGTGGTAGATTTGCCGACGCCGCCTTTTTGGTTGATGATGGCCATAATCTTCGTCTGGCCAACCACATGCGTAACGGGCTTCTTGTCGCGATACGAGCGGATAGGCGTCGGCTCGATTACCGGGCGCTCTTCAATCGGCTCTTCTTCGACGCTAGGCGTCTCGTGCGGCGTGCGCTCGACAACCTCGATGTGCTCGATGGCAATTTCATCTTCAACGGTATCCGCTTCGACACGTTGTTCCTGCTGAACCGGCTCAGCCTGCTTTTTGTCTCTCCTGAGGCCGTCAAAAAAACCCACAGGAACCCCCTTTCATGGTTTCGATTCCAGTATACCGTGTTTCGAAATGGTGGCGAACAACTGGTGTGCCCAATAAACACTTTTGAACGATTCCAACGAAATCACCAAAAATCAAAGATGCCGCCTCTGCAAGCAAAAGCGGCATCGAAAGCGCTACAGCGGCTTCTTCTGGGCCAAACCCGTACGCCTTGGCAGCTTAAGCTTCGGCTTGGCAACCTTTTCGTAAGAAAGAATCCTGCGACAATTCTCGCCAAGCTCAAACGTCTTGTCGTCCACCAGTTCCATGCCAACCTGCTTCGCCACAACACGTGCATGGTCGAGCTCTTCCTGCTCAACACGCGCCTTGTAGCAAATCAGCCTTCCGCCACGTTGAAGCAGGGGGGAAGCCAGCTCAAGCAGAATGGAAATCTTCGACAAAGCGCGCGCAGTGATAGCCGTGAACTGCCCAGGGCGCTCGCGACCCAAGTCCTCGATGCGGCCAGCGTACGTTGAAACGTTCTGAAGCCCCAGTTCGGAGATAAACCCGTCGAGAATCTGAACCTTCTTTGCTACGGAATCAACCAGAAGCGCTTCACGGCCCGACTCGATGGCAAGTGGAATGCCCGGGTAGCCCGCACCCGTGCCAATGTCGGCATAGCGTCCTGCAGGGCAGGCATTCAAAGCATCCAAGCCAAGCAGAGAATCTTTCACATGCAGCAGCATTCCGTCTTCCCAAGACGAGATGCGCGTGATGTTCGTTGTCTTGTTTGCTTCGATAACCAAAGAAAGGTGCTTCTCAAGCAACTCGTCGTGCATATCGTATATTCCTTATCGCTTATCGTTTCACGTGAAACATACTTTACCGGCTTGCCTAGATAAATGAAACAACGCCTCGAGGGAACGCGGCGAAAAAGAAGAAGAGCAACTCGAGGAAAAACCGCTACCTAAGAAGAAGGGGCAGTCTGGCTTGAACGCCTTCTAGTCGACCCACGTCGCACATGTCCGCAGCCGTTAAAAACTACCTCAGAGCTTTCAAATTAAGACGCCAAACAAATCCGCTCTATCCCACAAGAGTAAACAAAAAGGCCGCGTATCAACGCGGCCTTTTTAACATTTCGCAAGGGAAACGCTACAGAGGCAAAACCACCACGTGGCGGGAAGCGCCCTCGCCCTCGGAAGCGGTCTCTACGCGATCATCGTCGCGCAGGGCAATGTGCACGATGCGACGCTCATACGGCGTCATGGGACGCAGCTTCACGCTGCGATGCTGCTTCGCCGCCTTGGAAGCGGCGTTGCGGGCGATGGACTCAAGCTTCTCGCGCTGGCGGTTCTTGTAACCCTCAACATCGACGATAACGGGGTAGCGGAAGCCCATCGTGCGCACCGTGATGGCCGACACCAAGAACTGCAAAGCGTCCAGCGTCTTGCCGTGGCGGCCGATAAGCACGGCCAGGTCGTCGCCGGTGATGTCGAGGATAAGCTCGCCTTCGTCGCCTTCGTACTCGTCGATGGTCACCTCGCCCACATCAAAATGCTTGAGGATGTCCTGCAACGTGGCGATTGCGGTATCGGCGATGCGGTCAAGGTCCTCATCGGTGATACCGTTCTCTTCGGCCTGGGCGTCGAGAGCCTCTTCTGCGGCCTGTTCCATGTTCTCTTCTGCCATAACAGCTCCTTAGAACTAAAAACTACAATGCGCTGTGTTTCACGTGAAACACAGCGCATCATTACGCAAATCGGATTAAGCGTGCTTCTTCGAAGTGTCTTTCTTCTTCGGGCGCGGCTTCTTGGCCTTGCGCGTAACGTCCACTTCGATCGGCTTGACCTCGATGGTCTCCTCTTTCTCGGCGTCGCGCTTCTTCATGATACGCATCGAGATTTGCTGCTGGCAAACACCGATGATGGAAGACACGCCCCAGAACAGAAGAACGCCGGCGGGAGAAGACCAGCTGATCCACAGCATGAACAAGCTCATGATGCCGGCCATCATCAGCGTCTGGTTACGCTGCGGGTTGTCCTTCTGACCCATCTGCATCAAAATCATAGGTAGGAACGTAGCGCCGGCGAAGATCACCATCAGGATAAGGTAGGGAACGAACGTGCCGAAGCCCTCAGCGAACGCGCCGGACGGCGTCATAACCAGGTTGGGGACCAGGCTGTAGAACTGGTAGCCTTCGTCAGAACCCATGTAGTTGGGCATTTCGCGCAGAACCTGGAACAAAGCAATGAAGATAGGCATCTGCAGCAGCATGGGCAGGCAGCCAGCCAAGGGGTTGAACTTCGCCTCAGCATACAGCTTCTGCATTTCCTCCTGCATGCGCGTGGGATCGTCGGCGAATTTCGTCTGAATCTCCTGCATCAAAGGCTGAACCTTCTGCATCTGATACGACGACTTCGTCTGCTTGTGCATGAGGGGCGAAATTATCAGTCGGAAGATGATGGTCACGACGATGATGGCCAAGCCCCAGTCTTGGCAGAAGCTGAAGAAGAATTGGATAATGTCAAATATCCAGTTCTTGAATACTTCCCACATACTATGGATTTCCTTCCTTTAGTCGACAAAAGCCGCCGACTACGCGCCCGACCCCCTTACGGGACAGGATCGTAACCGTGCGGCCCTCCAGGTCGACACCGTAGAATACGTTTTACCGTCAGCCTTAAGCCTTTTGCGAAGCCGTAGCGCTGAAACGCAATGAGCCCGTATTCCGAGCATGTTGGAACAAAACGGCAGCAAGAAGGGAACATGGGCGAGATTGCAGCCCGGTAAAAAGTGATGAGAAGCATTGCTACCTTACAAGGTATGCTTTCAGACCCCTTTTTCATTCCAATCAGTTCCTACCGCATTCCTGCGCGTTTCAGTGCCTCGTCACACGCTGTGAGCACTTTACTATACTTGGCACGGCAAATACCCGACTTCGCGAGAAATACTACATCGTAGCCAGGGCATGGGCCGCCCAGTTCGTGGCACACGGCGCGCATCCTGCGCTTCGCGCTGTTGCGCCACACCGCATTGCCCGATTTCTTACCTGCAACAAAAGCAACACGACCACTGGGGCCGTGCTGCTTTGCTGGTAACACTATGAGCGTAAGGTACGGTGTACGCAGGCGCTTTCCGCTAGAGAACAGATCGGAGATGTCCGCTTTGGACTTGATCGTCTCCAATCTAGAGCTCTTTACACGCAAAGACGCTTACGGCCCTTAGCACGACGAGCAGCCAGAACCTTGCGGCCGCCCTTGGTTGCCATGCGGGCACGGAAGCCGTGGCACTTGGCACGCTTACGAGTGTTAGGTTGATAGGTGCGCTTCATATCGTTTCCCTTTCATGGTTTAGAGCAACTTGCTGAGTATAACCCGCTGAGCACAGCTGTCAAAGGTTTTTTACCTACATATGGCAACGTGTGCACAAGATGACCATATCACGAAAGCCCACCTGCGGAAACAGGCTATTTTTCAACGACCGCAGAATGCCAGGGTGCAGCGTGGTGGAAAAACCGCACAACGGTGCCAAGGCCAAGCGGCGGAAAAGCCTCGTCTCTGCCCCTGGCACAGAGAGCGGTAGAAAAGCAATCCCGCAACGCGCAAGGCAAGTGCCTGCCAAGATGGCAAGAAGGGGAAATCAAGCAACAAGAGAGGTTTTTCATCATCGAAGCGTTTCCGCGCGCAAAGAAGGAAAGCGTGGGTAGCGGAATCCGTTGTGGAAAATGTTGAAAACTTCGGAACAGCCTGAAAACCGGTGTGGAAAACACTGAGAAGAAGTGGTCAAGGAGAGCCGAAGAGCGCTTTTCGCCACATCCTTGTTCAGCCGTTGTCACCAGGTAAAAGAAGTCTCGCAGCCATTTGAACAGGCATTTTATAAACACTGCAGAAGTTCTTCTCCTTTCCTGTTCGTGAAACCATCCGCCTCTTGTGGAAACAACGGAGGAAAACGACGAACCGCAAGCGATGAGAAAAAATCAAGGGGAATCTGGCTTTTCCACCCCATCTTTCAACAAACAAGAATCGAATTCCACCGAAAGGAATTCACTGGAATTCACGGTTTTCGATGCGGTTTTCCACAATTGATGAATGAAAAGTGGAAAACTTCGAAAACATGAGGTGACTAACAGTGAAAAACTTTCAAGCATTCGTGGTTTTTCCACAATGGATTCAGGAATTTCCCCAGATGAATAGAATCTTGGAACGAAAGAAGGTACACTTTTTAAAGAATTTTCCCGAAAATGTGTAAAACTTTGGAAAACGACGTTGTGGAAAGTGGTAAAAGCGCAGATGGACCAGCAAAACCAGACTCACGAAGAGCTCGAAAACAACGAGGAGCCTTTTGATTTCACACACGTGAATTCGATCGCGCGCATCGCGCTATACGATGACTTGCTCAGCGCGCCGCACGTAACCGAGATCCAGCCGGCGCCCACCGCAGAGTTCATCGAGAACCTCGCCACAAGTGTTTATCAGCAGTCGAAAGCGGCAGGCGGAACCATTCCGTACACCGTCATCCGCGAGGTGTCGGAAAACTTCATCCACGCGCGTTTCCAAGAAGCAACCGTATCCATTCTCGACAACGGCTGCACCATCCGGTTCGCCGACCAGGGCCCGGGCATCGCGTGCAAGGACCGCGCGCAGCTACCCGGATTCACCTCGGCAATCGAGCCCATGAAAAGCTACATCAGGGGAGTAGGGTCGGGATTGCCCATCGTGAAGGAGTACCTCGACTTCACTCACGGCACCATAACGATCGAAGACAACCTTGGTAGCGGCTCGGTGGTCACCATCAGCGCAAACGGCAGCAGACCGGAGCTTTCTGAAGAGCTGAAGCTCGAAAGCGAGGCCGCCGAAACCGCCCCGGCGCCGCGATACCACATCGCAAGCGGCGACGAGGCGCCGGAGCCTGTTGCGGCTCCGCGATACAACGTCGCACCGGAACCCTATGCGCCAGCAAACCAAATACCGCAGCCTGCATACGCGCAGCAAGCGCCCATGCAGGCGCCGGCCTATCCAGCTCAAGGCGTCGCCCAACCGCAGCAGCCTTACCCCGCAGCACAAGGTTACGCACCGCAACAACCTTATGGCGGGGCGGCGCCAGGCTACGGCAACGCATACCAGCAAGCAGCCCCTTATCCTTATGCGCAAAACGCGCAGCAAGCGCAGCCCGCAACGTTCAACGCCGGCCCTAGCCTGGCAGCCCTTAACCAGCGCGAGCGGGATTTCCTCAACGTGTTTCTCCACGAGGGAGCCTTGCGCGTGACCGATTTGGTGGCGCTGACCGGTGTTGCGCAGTCAAGCGTTTACAACGTGCTCACGAAGCTTGAAGGCGAAGGTATCTTGGAGAAGACGCGCGATAAGCGCCGCCAGCTCACCGCCGTCGGCAGGCAAATGGCGCAACAGCTGTAACCGCAGCGCCATAGACGAACGAAGGCCACACAGCGAAAGCGACAGGGAACATCATATGAACAGCGAGGAAATTCAGCAGATCTGGGCGGAGGTGTGCAGCCGCGTCAAGGGTTACGAGGGAATCGTCCCCTCGCAGATCGACGCGTTCTTCTCCATGTTGCATCCCCAAGCTGCCAGCGACGGCTTTATCATGCTGACGGCGAACACGGATTTCATCAAAACGTGGATCGAGCGCAACTACATCGACTACATCAAGCGCGCGCTTGAAGAGCTGCGCGGCGTGCCGTTCACCGTCATCATCGAAGTCGACCGCACCCAAACGGCAGCTCCCGCAGCCCCCGCAGCACCTGCCGCCCCGGCGGCGGCACCTGCCCCGCCTACAGCACCGGCGCCGCAAAGCGCTCCCGCGCGCGCCGTTGCCGCACCGCCTTCGCCCTCGGCAGAAGCAATCCCGACACCGGCGTCTGCCCTTCAGGCTGCGCAGCAACCAGTTGTCGCGCCTTCCCCAGCGGCCCCGATGCCAGCAGCATCAGCCAACGCACCCGAGCAGCCCAAAGAAACAAGCGGGCAAACCCAAGAGCAACCTGCCACGGAAGAGCACGCCGAAGCACCGGAATCAGACAACTCCACGCCGCTTTCCACCCTCACGTTCGAGAACTTCGTCATCGGCGATTCGAACCGCCTGGCCTACTCCATGGCAACGGCAGTGGCTGAAGCGCCAGGCAAGCCGCACTTGAACCCTTTGTTCATCTACGGCAAATCGGGCCTGGGCAAAACGCATTTGCTGCGCGCTATCCAGAATTACATCAACCGCAACATGCCGCAGCTGCAGGTGGTCTACAAGGACTCGGCCGAGTTGCTCGACGACTACACCGAGGCATCGGCGGCGCACGACACCGAAAAATCCAGCTACAAGAACTTCAAGACGTCATACGAAGACGCCGATGTTCTGCTAGTGGACGACGTGCAGTACCTGCAAGGCAAAAAGCAAACGCTCGACATCATGTTCCAGATTTTCAACAAGCTGACTAGCCAAGGAAGGCAGGTCGTCCTGTCGGCCGACCGCGCGCCGAAGAACATCGACATCGACGAACGTTACAAAACGCGCTTCAATTCCGGCGGCACGTTCGACATCCAACCGCCTGAAATCGAAACGAAACTGGGCATCGTGAAAAGCTTTATCCGCGAATACCAGGAACAAGAAGGTTCCATGGCGTTCACCATGCCCGCCGACATACAAACGTACATCGCCGAGAGTTCCAGCTCGAACATCCGCGAGCTGAAAAGCGCCGTGACGAAAGTCATCTTCCAGATGACGTACGGAAACCAGCCGAACATGACGCTGGCCGATGTGCGGGCGCTGTTGGAAAACCACTTCTCAGGCGGACCGAGCAAACGCCTGAACGCCGAGGACATCCAAAAAGCCGTGGAAGGCTTCTACAAAGTCAGCCACGCCGAAATCGTCGGCAAAAGGCGCAGCCGCAGCATCACGAACGCCCGCCAGATCGCCATGTATCTGTGCAGGCAGCTGCTTGACATGCCCTACGAGAGCATCGGGAAGAAATTCAACCGCGACCACTCGACCGCGTTGTATTCCGTGACCATGATCGAAACGAAGCTGAAGGAAAACCGATTGCTCAGAGAAGAAATCGAGGCGCTGCAGCAGATCATTCGCGAAGCATAACGTGAAACACCAGGCGCGTTTCGAATTGTTTCACGTGAAACATCGCTTCCGACCTGCGCTTTTCCGACCATTGAGGAAAACATGCCGAAAAGGTTGAGGAAAGCAGAAGAAAAGTAGTGCAGTGAAGGGGAAAGATAACGAAGTCAATAAAAGCGGTTAATCGAAGGAGCACATCATCCACAACGAAACTCGAATAGTTTTTGAAGTCTGAAGTGGGGTTTTGAAAGTTCTCAACAATTCCACCGCCCTTATTAATACTACTATTCAAAAACCTATTATTTAAATCAAGCCTTTAGAAGATAATAAGTACCTCACTTCAACAAGCGCAGGGAACAGCAACCAACTGAGAGAAAGAGAAGCCTGTGAAATTCAGCATTAACCAAGCAGAGCTGCAAGACGCCTTAGCCGTTGTTCTCAAGGGCATCGCAACCCGTTCAACGTTGCCCATCCTGTCCGGCATTTACCTCAACGCGCAAAACGATCACGTGACGCTCCAAGCCACGGACTTGGAGCTGTCCATTCAATACACCATCCCCGCGCTCATCGAAGAAGAAGGGCGCTCGGTGTTCCCCGGCAAGCTGTTCTTCGACATCGTGAAGAACCTGCCCGATGCCGCCGTGCATGTTGAGACGCTCGATGAGGCTGCCGTCATCACGTGCGACGCGTCCTCGTTCTCTATCAAGACGCTTGACGCCGAGGATTTCCCCGGCTTCCCGCATGTTGACACGCAGCAGGCCATTTCCATCCCGTTCTCTCAGTTCTCGTCGATGGTCAAGCGCGTGGCCCGCGTTGTATCGAAAGACGAAAGCCGCGCCATCCTCACCGGCGTGCTTATCACGCTTGAGGGTGTGACGCTGAAGATGGTCGCGACCGACTCGTACCGCCTTGCCATCACCGAGGCGCAGCTTGACGAGCCTGCCGCCGAGGGCTTCCAGGCCGTCATCGCCGGCTCGCTCTTGCAGGAGCTTGCTTCCCTGAACCGCACGGACGACCCGCTGACCATCGCGCTGGCCGAGAACCAGATCGTGGTGACGTATCACGACACCGTGTTCATCAACCGCCGCATCGAGGGCAACTTCCCAAACTATCGCCAGCTGCTTCCCGATTCGTACAACACGCGCGTGCAGCTGAACGTGTCTCATCTGGTGTCGGGCGTGAAGCGCACGTCCATCTTGGGCCAGCAAAGCTCGCCGGTGAAGTTCGCCATCGACGTGGATAGCCAGACGGTGCAGCTTTCCGCCGCGGCACAGGACGTGGGCAGCGCCCAGGAAACCCTGACGTGCCAGGGCGAGGGCGAGAACGTCGAAATCGCGTTCAACTACGCTTACGTGCTTGACGGGCTGGGGTCTGTGGGCACCGACAACGTGTATCTTGAGGTTCAGACGAGCATGAAGCCGGGCATCTTCAAGGCGGCGGAAGGCGAGAACTTCCTGTACCTGGTCATGCCGGTTCGCATCTCCTAAAGGCTGAAAACGCGGCATGGACCTTCGCATCACCGATATCTCGTTCCGGGATTTCCGCAGCTACGAGTCGTTTCACCTTGGCGGCATAGGGCCCCTTACCGTGTTGGTTGGCCCTAACGCCATTGGGAAGACGAACGTGGTGGAGGGTATCCAGCTGCTTACCGCGCAATCGTCGTTTCGCCATCCGACGGGCGTGCAGCTGGTGCGCGAAGGGGCGTCGCTGGCGCAGCTTTCCGCCGAGGCCAGCGACGGCAACCGCCAGCTGACGCTTGGACTGGCCATCGAGGCGGGCAAACGGCGCTTCACGCTGAACGGAAAGCCCAAGCGCGCCGTCGACCTTAAAGGCGTCATCCCGTCGGTGGCGTTCACACCCGACGACCTTGAGCTGGCGAAGGGGTCCATGACGGGCCGGCGCAACGCCCTTGACGGCGTGGGGTCGCAGCTGTCGAAGAACCACTACCTTATCCGGCGCGATTGGGACAAGGTGCTGCGGAACAAAAACGCGCTGCTGAAAGACGAGGCGTCCCCGCTTCTGATCGAAAGTCTGAACGACATGATGGTGACGTGCGGCGCGCAGCTTGTGTGCTATCGCGCGGCGCTGTTCGAAAAGCTTGGGCGAGCTATGGCGTCGCACTACCACGACATCACGGGCGGCTGCGAGCAGCTTGCGGCGCGCTATGCGCCTTCGTGGTACGAAGAGGGTCGCTGGATCGAGCCGGGCGTGCAGCTTGAGCGCGACAAAGTGCGCGAGGAGATGGCTGCCGCCCTGAAAAGCCAAGCGGCAGCGGAACGCGCGCGCCGGCGAAGCTTGATAGGCCCGCACGCCGATCGCATCGAATTCTACGTAGAAGGCCGCCCCGTTGGCATATATGGAAGTCAAGGGCAGCAGCGTTCGGTGGTGCTAGCGTTCAAGTTGGCGGAAGTGACGCTTATTTGCGACCTGCTGGGGCAAAAGCCGGTGCTTTTGCTCGACGACGTTATGAGCGAGCTTGACGCGCAGCGCCGCGCATCGCTGGTGAAGTTCGTGCCCGGGGACATTCAGACGTTCATCACCACGGCGAATCTGGCGTATTTCGACGACGACGTGTTGGCGGCGGCGCGCGTGGTGCGCCTGCCCATGGAGTAAGGAGGCCCGGCATGGCTCGATTGGGCGATGGGCTGCAGCAGCTTTTGCAGGGCCTGGGGGAGCAGGGCGCCCAGGCTGCCAAATCGCGCCGCGTCGCGGAAGTCCATGTGCGTTGGCGCATGGCAACCGAGGCGGTGTACGGTTCTTCCGCGCCGCTTATCCTCGATCACACGAACGCGGTGTACATCATGCGTCCCGACAAGGCGAACGACCCGGCGGCGGCCCGCGTGCCGCAGGGCAAGACGCTTCTGGTGGTGTATTGCGACGACGCGATGGTTCGCTCGGACCTTGATGCGCGCCAGGAGATGCTCAAGATGCACCTGAACCGCCAGGGCGAGCACGTGGAGGCGTTTTCCATCAAGCCGGCCCGCTTCGACATGAAGGCGCGCCATCCGTTTCGCGAAGACGCCCAGCGTGCAACGGCCGCGTCCTCGCGCTCTGCAGCCAAGCCGCTTATCGACCACGATGCCGCCGAGCGTTTGCGCCAGCAAGCGCAAACGGTGGAGAACAAGCGCCTGCGTGAATCGATTCTGAACGCTTTAGACGCAAGCGAGCAGCCGCCAACTTCAAAAAACGGCAAAAGTGCCCTCTAAAACTAAAAACACGGCTCTAGCGGCTTCTGGTGGCCTGTAGAGGCTATGAAGTCATGTCTCATCAAAAGCGTCTATGATAAAATCTATAAGTTCTAGATTCAGCTAGGATATGGCAACTGTTATCCAAAAAGGAGCGTGTCAGTGGCAGCAAAACCTGATCATTACGACGGCTCGGACATTCAGGTCCTCGAAGGGCTTGAGCCTGTCCGCAAGCGTCCTGGCATGTACATCGGCTCGACGGGCCCGCGCGGCTTGCACCATCTTGTTTACGAGGTGGTCGACAACGCCGTCGACGAGGCGCTGGCCGGTTACTGCAGCCATATCGAGGTGACCATTCATCCCGATAACTCCATCACCGTCACCGACGACGGCCGCGGCATCCCGGTTGACCTGCACCCCAAGGAGAAAATCCCCACGGTCGAGGTGGTTCTGACCGTGCTGCACGCCGGCGGCAAGTTCGGCGGCGAAGGGTACAAGGTGTCCGGCGGTCTGCACGGCGTGGGCGTGTCGGTAGTGAACGCTTTGTCCACCAAAGTTCAGGTGAACGTGCGCCGCGACGGCAAGGAATATCAGATCGCCTTCGACCACGGCGTGACGTGCGAGAAGCTGCACGAAGTGGGCACGTCGGAGCACACCGGCACCACGGTGACGTTCTGGCCCGATGCCGAGATTTTCACCGAAACGACCGTCTTCGATTACGGCACGCTTGCCGCGCGCTTCCGCGAGATGGCGTTTTTGAACAAAGGCCTGAAGATTTCGCTGACCGACGAGCGCGAAAACCCTGATGCCGTGCTGTCCGATGCCGCACCTGAGCCGCATCGCGAGGTATTCCAGTACGAAGGCGGCATCATCGACTTCGTGAAGTTTTTGAACAAAGGCCGCGAAACGCTGAACGACCCCATCTACTTCGAGGCGGAAAACACCGACGGCACCGTCGAGGTGGCCATGCAGTGGTCCACGTCGTTCTCGGCGAATTCGGTCATGGCGTTCGCAAACAACATCAACACGCACGAAGGCGGCACGCACCTAGACGGCTTCAAGCAGGCCGTCACGCGCACTATCAACGAATACGCGCGCAGCAAGGGCATCCTGAAGGAGAAGGACAGCAACCTGTCCGGCGACGACACGCGCGAGGGTTTGGCGGCCGTCATCTCCGTGAAGCTGCACGACCCGCAGTTCGAGGGCCAGACGAAAACGAAGCTGGGCAACAGCGAGATTCGCCCGCTGGTGCAAAACGCGGTGACGCAGGGCTTGGCCGAATACCTTGAGGAAAACCCGGCGCCGGCCAAGCGCATCATCAGCAAGGCCACGCAGGCGCTGAAGGCGCGCGAAGCGGCACGCAAAGCTCGCGAGATGACGCGCCGCAAGGGCGTGCTCGACTCGTTCGCCCTGCCGGGCAAGCTGGCCGACTGCTCGTCGAAGAAGCCCGAAGAGTCCGAAATCTTCATTGTAGAGGGCGATTCGGCAGGCGGCAGCGCCAAGCAGGCGCGCGATCGCAAGACGCAGGCCATCCTGCCGCTGCGCGGCAAGATTCTCAACGTCGAGCGCGCAGGTTTGCACCGCGCCCTGTCAAGCGACACCATCAGCTCGCTCATCACGGCCATCGGCACGAACATCGGCGACGATTTCGATGCCGACCAGGCGCGCTACCACCGCATCATCATCATGACCGATGCCGATGTCGACGGCGCGCACATCCGTATCCTGCTGCTGACGTTCTTCTATCGCTACATGCCGGAGCTCATCAACCGCGGCTACGTGTACATCGCCTGCCCGCCCATCTTCGGCGTGAAGAAGAAGAACACCCGCTCCACGAAAATCGAGCGCTACATCTACGACGAGAACAGCCTGGGCCGCGAGCTTGAGGCCATGGGCGGTTCGGAGAAGTTCGACGTGCAGCGCTACAAGGGCTTGGGCGAGATGGACCCCGACCAGCTGTGGGAAACCACCATGGAGCCGGCCACGCGCACGCTTCTGCAGGTCAGCATCGACGACGCCGCGGAAGCCGAGCGCACGGTAAGCGAGCTTATGGGCGACCAGGTGGAGCCGCGCAAGGAATTCATCCAGAAGCACGCGCGCGACGTCCGCTTCCTGGACATTTAGGAGAAATGAATGGCAGACAACACTGACAACCGCGAGGGCGCAGGCAGCGAGGAGCTTCCCGACGACCTGAAGCGCCTGGTGGACGCCGCGCAGCAAGACGCGGAAGACACCGACGCCCAGGAAACGGCGGTCGAGGCGCCTGGCCACACGGTCACCTCGGGCCCGGTTTCCGAGGAAGACAAGGCGCGCTCGCTTATCGATATGTCCACGATCGCGAACCCGCACGGCTCGATTATCGAGGATGCTAACGGCGGCGAGGGCACCACGGTGCGCGCAGCGTATCTGGGCAAGGAAATGGCGGCTTCGTTCCTGGAATATTCCATGAGCGTTATCGTCAGCCGCGCGCTGCCTGACGTGCGCGACGGCCTGAAGCCGGTTCACCGCCGCATCCTGTACGCCATGAACGAGTCCGGCTATACGCCGAACCGCCCGCACATGAAGTCGGCGCGTACCGTCGGCGACGTTATCGGTAAGTACCACCCGCATGGCGACTCCGCCGTGTACAACACGATGGTGCGCTTGGCGCAGCCGTTCAGCATGCGCGTGCCGCTTATCGACGGCCACGGCAACTTCGGCTCCATCGACGGCGACTCCGCCGCAGCAATGCGTTACACCGAGGCGCGCCTGGACAAGGCGGCTATGGAGCTGTTGCGCGATTTGGACAAGGAAACGGTCGATTTCCAGCCAAACTACGACGAAAGCCTCGAAGAGCCCACGGTTTTGCCGGCGCGTTTCCCGAACCTGCTCGTAAACGGCTCGAACGGCATCGCCGTTGGCATGGCCACGAACATCCCGCCGCACAACCTGGGCGAGACGATCGATGCCACGTGCCTGATGCTGGACAACCCCGAGGTCACCACGGCCGAACTGATGAAGGTGCTGCCCGGTCCGGACTTCCCGACCGGCGGCATCATCATGGGCAAGAAGGGCGTCCTTGATGCGTACGAAACCGGCCGCGGCAGCTTGACCGTGCGCGCCAAGTGCGAAATCGAGGAAGGCAAGAACGGCAAAAGCTCCATCGTGGTCAAGGAGATTCCTTACCAGGTGAACCGCCAGCGCCTGCTTGAGAAGCTTGGCGAGCTGGTGCGCGAGAAGAAACTCCCCGAGATCGCCAACATCCACGATGGCGCCGACCGCCACGGCATCGACATCATCATCGAACTGAAGAAAGACGCCATCCCGCAGGTGGTGCTGAACAAGCTGTTCAAGCACACGCAGCTGCAGGTGGGCTTCGGCGTCATCATGCTTGCGCTGGTGGACGGCGTGCCGCGCGTTTTGTCCCTGAAAGAGACGCTGCACTACTACATCAAGCACCAGGAAGACGTCATCGTGCGTCGTACGCGCTATGAGCTGGCGAAAGCCGAAGAACGCGCGCATATCCTGGAAGGCTTGGTTGTTGCACTCGATAACATCGACGAAGTCATCAGCATCATCCGCTCGTCGCAGACCGACAAAGAGGCGGCAGCGCGCCTGACCGAGCGCTTCGGTCTGACCGACAAGCAGACCACCGCCATTCTCGAGATGCGCCTGCGTCGTCTGACCGGCTTGGAACGCGAGAAAATCGAGGGCGAACTGGCCGAACTGCGCGAGAAAATCGCGTACTACAACCGCGTGCTGTCCGACCCTCAGCTGGTGCACGACATCATCAAAGAGGAACTTCAAGAGGTCAAGAAGAAGTTCGACACGCCGCGCAAGACGCAGCTGTCCGAGGCTGCGAAGGATCTTGACGTCGAGGATCTTATCGCCGAGGAGAACATGGTGGTCACGGTCACGAAGGCCGGCTACGTCAAGCGCCTGCCCGTAGCCACGTACCGCCAACAGAAGCGCGGCGGCAAGGGCATGCAGGCCGTGAACCTTAAGGACAACGACTACGTCGAGCACCTATTCGTGGCGTCCACGCATTCCTACATGCTGTTCTTCAGCACGAAGGGCAAAGTGTATCGCCTGAAGGTCTACGAGCTGCCCGAGGCATCGCGCCAGGCGCGCGGCACGGCCATCGTGAACCTGCTGCCGCTTGAGAAGGGCGAGACCATCAGCGCTGTCATCGCTACGAAGGACTTCCCGGCTGACGAATACCTTATGTTCGCCACCGAGCACGGCATGGTGAAGAAGACGTCCATGGAGCAGTACGACCGCACGCGCCGCGACGGCCTTATCGCCATCAACCTGAAGGACGGCGACAACCTCATCAGCGTGCGCCGCGTGGCGAAGGGCGAGAACGTCATCATGGTGTCGTCTGCGGGCAAGGCCATCATGTGGCCCGAGGATGAAGTGCGCGCCATGGGCCGCGGCACCATGGGCGTGCGCGGCATGACGGTGCCGCCGATTGCCAAGGTGCTGGGCATGGAGATCGCGCGCCCCGACACCGACCTGTTCGTGATCACGGAGAAGGGCTACGGCAAGCGTACGGCCATTTCCGAATACCCGTCGCACCATCGTGGTGGCCAAGGTGTGTTCACGATCACCATGACGGAGAAGAAGGGTCTGCTGGCGGCCATGAAGATCGTCGGCGCCGACGACGAGATCATGATTATGTCCGAAGAAGGCGTTGTTGTGCGCACGCCGGTCGATGGTATTTCCGAGCTTGGCCGTTCCACCCAGGGCGTTCGCGTCATGAACGTTGCCGAGGAAGATCGCGTCACGGCGGTTGCCATTTCGGCTCGCGGCAAGGCGCAGGGCGCTGCCGCCGACGATGGCACTGGCGAGATGGACGAGTCTCAAATCGATGAGATGACCGAGGAATAGACAAAAGCCGATTGCTTCCCTCGAATCGAAGAAAGCCGCCTACGGGCGGCTTTCTTTATGCTCTGAGCACTTGATTGATGGATTGAGCTAGTCAGCTACGTTGGCTAGTAACTGCGCCCGGAATCGCGCTTAGCAAATGTTTCACGTGAAACATTTGCTAAGCGGAGAAGTCATCGGGGCTGATGTTCGAGATGAACGAGTGGAACTCTGCCAGTTCCTGCTGAGTTACGGGCAGTCCCGTTTTGTTGCGAACGATGTAGGGATAGGACGCGCGTTCGAGAACGGATTCTTCGATGAACAGGGGAGCATCTTGCCGCAGTGCCAGAGACACGGCGTCGCTTGGGCGGGCATCAAGCTCGACGATCCTGCCATGCTGCGAGAGAAAAAGCTTGGAGAAGAACATGGCGCCTTGAACGTCGTTGATGAGGACATGATCGATGCGGGCATCAAGATTCGTAATCGCGTCAAGGAATAAGTCGTGCGTCATAGGCCGGGTCATCTTCGTGTGCTCAAGCGCGATGCTCAGCTGCGTTGCTTCGGCAACGCCAACCCATATGGGAACCACGCGGTACTTGCCGTCAGAGACGCTGTCTTCAAGCGGACGCAAGACAAGGGCAGAGGGTCCAGGCGCGCTGGTGACGATAAGCGTTTGAACGACAATCGGTATCACGAAACAGCCCTCCTTATTATATGAGTTGAAAACTCATATAACGTATTCCCCTGCAACCCTTCAAGCGTGATTATAGCCATAAAATCACGCTTGACCTGCGCTTTCTTCAATGAATACTGGCCAGAAAAAATTTTTCTCAAAAGTTGAAAATTCTTCTTGACCATCCGTTGAGGGGGTGGTTATAATAGACGAGCACTTTTCGAAAGGGCCCGTAGCTCAGTTGGTTAGAGCGCACGCCTGATAAGCGTGAGGTCGCTGGTTCAAATCCATTCGGGCCCACCAGTATTTGCGATAAACGCTCCACCGTGAGCCGAGTTTGCCGGTGGAGCGTTTATTATTGTTAAGTGCAGCCAATGGGGGTTTAGCTCAGCTGGGAGAGCGCGGGCTTTGCAAGCCTGAGGTCAGGGGTTCGATCCCCCTAACCTCCACCATGGAAGTTTGATTGCAGGTCTGGTAACGGGCCTGCAATTTTTTTGCCTGCATTGCGGGGGAGCTTCTTTTTTTGCAGGTGTGATTTTTGAATCGCAGGCATGGTGCCTGCGATTTTTTATACCATGGCAAGCGAAGAAAACCGCTCTATCAAGCGAGGTGCTATGAACCGACTGGAAGCGCTGCGTACGTTGGGCCTTGACGAGGACGCAACGGACGAGGATATCAAGACCGCCTACCGCGAGACGGCCCAGATTCTGCACCCCGATCGCTTCGCAACGAACAAGAAGCTGCAGGAACGCGCTACGGAACAGTTCAAGAACCTGCAGGAAGCCTACGACTACCTGACGTCGTCGAAGGGGCGCAAGGGCTCGCGTGCCGCTTCAGGCGCTTCCTCATCGGCCCGTGCCGGCTATGATGCCGACGATGCGCGCCTTGCCGGCATAGCCGCTGCTCGCACGCAGCTAGTTCGCCAGCGCGACGCCGTGCTCGATGAGCGCCGCAATGGCATCGGCATGGCGGTTGTGGGCGGTCTGGTGGCTCTGTTCTGCGGCCGGCGCCCTTTCGGGTTGTTCGGTGTGGTTGCGGCCATAGCGTCTACCGCGGCCATCTGGGGCATTGTGCAGGTGGTATCATCTCAACGTTCTATCGCTACGCTTAACGAGCATATTGACGAACTGAATAAGGAAGAGCGCCGCATCGCGCAAGAAATGGAAGAGGAGTAACACAACCGTATGAAGCAAGAAGGTCTACGCAACGTCGCTATCATCGCTCACGTTGACCACGGCAAGACCACGCTGGTCGACCGCCTGCTGTGGTCGTCCCACGTGTTCCGCGAGAACCAGGAAGTTCAAGAGCGCGTTCTTGACTCCAACGACCAGGAGCGCGAGCGCGGCATCACCATTCTTTCCAAGAACATCTCCATCCACTACAAGGGAATCAAGATCAACGTCATCGACACGCCTGGCCACGCCGACTTCGGCGGCGAGGTGGAGCGCGTGCTCAACATGGCCGACGGCGCGCTGCTGATCGTCGACGCCTACGAAGGCCCGAAGCCCCAGACGCGCTTCGTGCTGTCCCACGCTCTTGAGCGCGGCCTGCGCATCGTGGTGGTGGTGAACAAGATCGACCGCCCCAACGCCGACCCCGAAGGTGCCGTTGACAAGGTGTTCGACCTGATGGTTGAGCTGGGCGCATCCGACGAGCAGCTTGACTTCCCCGTGGTGTACGCCTCTGCCGTGAACGGCTACGCGCGTATGGACCCCGAGGACGGCAACATGGACATGGTGCCGTTGCTCGACACCATCATCAACGAGATTCCGTGCCCCGACGTTGACGTGGACGGCCCGGTTGCCCTGCAGGTGTGCACCGTCGACCACAGCAGCTACGAAGGCCGCATCGGCGTCGGCCGTCTGCACAGCGGCACGCTGCACGAGAAGGAGCAGGTGCTTGTGGTGCAGCCCGACGGCAACGAGTACAAAGCGCAGATTCGCAAGGTGTACACGTTCGAGAACCTGGGCAAGCAGGAAGTTCCCGAGGCCCACGCGGGCGACATCGTGGCCGTCATCGGTGTTGAGGCCGCAGACATCGGAGATGTCATTACCGATCCGGAAAACCCGGTGGAGATGGAGCCCATCGCCGTTGAAGAGCCTACGATGGCCGTTGTCTTCGAAGCTTCCACCAGCCCGCTTGTGGGCCGCGAAGGCGATATCGTCGGTGCTCGCCAGCTCAAAGAGCGCCTGATGCGCGAGAAGGAAAGCAACATTTCCATGCGCATCGACGAGACCGAGGACAAGTCTGGCGTGCGCGTTGCCGGCCGTGGTGTGCTGCATCTGTCCGTGCTTATGGAAACCATGCGCCGCGAAGGCTTCGAATTCCAGGTCGGCCGCCCGCAGGTTGTGTACAAGACCGACGAGCACGGCAACAAGCTCGAGCCTATCGAGGAAGCCACCGTCGACGTGCCGAACGATTACTCCGGCAAGGCCATCGAAGTCATGGGCACTGCCGGCGGCATCATGGAGGACATGGCGTCTGATGAGAACATGACGCACCTGACGTTCAGCATCCCGTCGCGCGGCACCATGGGCCTGAAAACCCGCATCCTCAACGCAACGCATGGCGAAGCGGTGCTGTTCCACCACTTCCGCGAGTACGGCCCTTACTCCGGCGAGATGGAAGGCCGCAAGAACGGCGGCATGATCGCCATGGCAACCGACAAGGCGGTTGCATACGCGCTCGACACGCTGCAGCAGCGCGGCCGCCTGTTCGTTAAGCCGGGCGACGAGTGCTACGAGGGCATGATCGTGGGCGAGTCCGCCAAGGAAGGCGACATGGTGGTTAACGTGTCCAAGACGAAGAACCTGGGCAACCAGCGCTCCTCCACCGCGGACAAGGCCATCCAGCTGACGCCGCCGATCACCTTCACGCTTGAAGAGGCGCTCGAGTACATCGAGGACGACGAGCTGGTGGAGATCACGCCGCAGTCCATTCGCCTGCGCAAGCGCATCCTCAGCACCATCGAGCGTAAGAAGGCTGCGAAGAAATAAAACTGCAACTGCTTATGCCGCCGCGAAACAGTGAAAGCGACTGTCGCACGGCTAAGAGAACGCATGAAAAAGACGGCCCCTCGGGGCCGTCTTTTTTCGTCAGATTACGCCAAATGATGTAGGAACCCTTGGGTACTGTGAAACCTGCATGGGCATATTGTGCTGTGAAGATAACTCTGATGAGCGCTGTGGGAAAATGCGCACGAAGCATTTCAGATTAAACCGCCTGGTATAAAGCGGTTTTGGCAATTCTGAGGAAGGGTTCTATGAAGGCATCTCGCATTATCTCGACGGTTTGCGCGATGGGTTTGTCGGCGGCCTGCATCATGGGCGTTGCCGGTTGCTCCAGCAACAACCAGTCATCCGGTTCCGGCGCGGTGGCAGCAACCATCAACGGCACCAACATCTACGAAGATACGGTGACGGATTACATCCAAAGCGTGCGCGAGCAGCAGGGTCTGACTGACGAAGACTCCTGGGGCAACTACCTGGCCCAGATGGGTACCGACCCGGCAGGCGTGCGCGAACAGATCATCAACACGTACGTCACCCGCGAGCTTATCAACTCCGGTGCCGAAGAGAAGGGTATCACCGTCGACAGCTCCGAGGTGGACAGCTACGTCGACAAAATGAAGGCCAACTACGATAGCGACGACAAGTGGCAGGCCGCGCTTGAGCAGGCGGGCATGACCGAGGACGAGTATCGTTCTGAAATTGAGCTGCAGCTCAAGGCGAAAGAGCTGTACAACACGTTCACGTCCGACGAGCAGCCTTCCGATGAGGACATGCTGCAGTATGCGCAGATGTATGCAAGCGCGTACGATGGCGCGAAGCGTTCCTCTCACATCCTGTTCAATTCCGATGACGAGGCAACCGCTCAGGAGGTTCTGGACAAGATTAACTCCGGCGAGCTTGATTTCGCCGAGGCTGCCAAGCAGTACTCCCAGGATAAGGGTTCTGCCGAAAACGGCGGCGATGTGGGCTGGGATAAGACCAACTCCTTTGTGCAGGAGTACACCGATGCGCTGAACGGCCTTGAGAAAGACCAGGTCAGCGGCCTTGTTAACAGCACATATGGCATTCATGTCATCAAGTGCACTGACGTGTTCAACGCACCGAAGGAAACCGCCGATGACGGTACCGAAACGGTGAAGGTGACCAGCATCGACCAGATTCCTACCGAGTGGCAGGAATCTATCAAGGAGTCGCTGCAGTCTCGGGGTCAGACCACGAACTACCAGAATTGGCTGAGCGAGAAGAAGGATTCCTCCGACCTGCAGATCAACGACATGCCTTCCGGCCTGCCTTACGACGTGGATATGTCGAAGTATCAGACCGATACGTCCGACAGCTCTTCGACGTCCGATGAGTCCAGCAGCGATGGTGCTACCACCGATTCGGCGAATACGGCCGATAACGAGTCGACTGCCTCTACCGAGGGCGATGCAAGCACCACGAAAACTTCTTCCGCAAACTAGCCGTTAACGGCAGAAACACGTACATCAGAAGGGAATCCGCAGCACTGGGTTCCCTTCTTTGTTTAAGCCAGGATGGTAACTATGAATGAACAAATGCAAGCAGCTGAGCCGCTTTTCGAGCTCGAAAACGCTGAGGTGGTGCGCCAAAGCAGGACGATCCTTCATGTGGATTCGTTCAGCCTGGCGAAAGGGGAGAACATCGCGCTACTCGGCCCGAATGGCGCCGGTAAGTCCACGTTCGTGAAGCTGATCACGCGCGAGGTGATGCCACTGTATCGCGAGAAGCCTCCGGTGAAGTTCAACGGGAACCCCCGCGCCACGCTTGACGAGGTGAAAAAGACGCTTGGCGTGGTGTCGTCGACGATGCAGTCGCAAATCAACGTGCATCTGCCTGCCGTGGACATTGTGGAAGGCGGCTTGTTCGGCACGTTGGGCTTGCCGCGCCACGTGCACCCCGACGAGCGTTCGCACGCCAAGGCGCTTGAGGCCATGGAGATGCTGGGTGTGGCGAAGCTGGCCGACCAGGACATCATGACGATGTCGAGCGGCCAGGCGCGCCGCGTGCTCTTTGCGCGCGCGTTGGTGCACGACCCCAGCACGCTGCTGCTTGACGAGCCGTGCACGGGCCTTGATCCGGAAGGCATGTACTACGTGCGCTCGAGCATGCGCGATTTGGCGCGCGCGGGCAAAGGCATTGTGCTGATCACGCATTATCCTGAGGACATCATTCCCGAAATCAGCCGTTTGGTGCTGATCAAGGAAGGCAAGCTGTTCGCCGATGGTGCGAAGGAGGACATGCTTACGGACAAGGTTATGAGCTCGTTGTTTGACGTTCCGCTGCAAGTTGCAAAAAATGGCAAAAATAATGAGTATTATTCCCTTGTGAGTTCGTACTAAATGAGGTAAACTACTAAACCGCTGCATGGGCACATGAGAAACAACATGAACGCTGTGCAGAACGTAAGCAAGCGGAGAGATGACCGAGCTGGCCGAAGGTGCACGATTGGAAATCGTGTATACGCCAAAAGCGTATCTGGGGTTCGAATCCCCATCTCTCCGCCAGAATTATCCCGGCGGAACCTTTATGGTAACGCCTTTTTTATACAGTCGGCTTTGAAAACCGGTCGGCTGCACCCCATGCGGAGGGGTGGCAGAGTGGTTGAATGCGGCGGTCTCGAAAACCGTTTCACCGGAAACCCCGGTGACGAGGGTTCGAATCCCTCCTCCTCCGCCACGCGATTTTAGGTTCCTGCAATTGCAGGGACCTTTTCTTTTTCCAGGGGTCTTGCTGAGGATTCGGACCGAGAGGCGAGGGTCTCTCTGGTTCGAACTTGCCTTTCGAGCGCGTAGGGCATCTTGCGGGGTGTCTAAAGATGTGGTCCTGATATGCGAATCCGCAATGCTGTCGGGTTGATATTCGTAATTCGTGAATAATTTAAACTGCAGAATAACCTGCGAAAATATTAATCCGCGAAGTGTTTGTGTATAAAGCGTTTCACGTGAAACATCGACATAAGGCACGTCCTATACTTTAGCCACTCTCCAAATGAAAGGACGTACCATGAACGAAGCCGCAAAGTCTCTTGCGCAACTGAAGAAAGCAAATAAGCTGGTTCGCCTGGCGTTCCATAAGAACGGCCCGAAAAGCTACAAGCGCGGGCAGGGTGCCCTGCTGCGCGCCCTGCTGGAAAACGACGGTGCCCCGCAGCGCGAGCTGGTGAAGACGCTCGGCATGAACCGCAGCAACCTGAAGGACGTCGTGAAGAAGGCGCAGCGCAACGAGTACGTCACCATCGAAAGCGTTGACGAGCCGCGCACCTACGCCGTCAAGCTGACCGACCTTGGTCGCGAGCTTGCCGAAAAGCGCGTCGCCGCGAACGATCGCACGGCCGATGAAATCTTGTCCTGCTTGACCGCCGAGGAGGTCAAGCAGCTCGACGCCATCACCGAGAAGCTTATCGTTGCCATGAAGGAAAAGGGCATCAGCGGCAAGAAGAAGGGCTACAAGGTTCGCCGCAAGAAGCATCGTCGCTAAAGGTTGCGGGATTTCAACGATTCCCACATCAAATAGGTACCTCTCACAGCAAGCCGCGCTACACTGGATGCATCATAGATGCATGCGGGAGCGCGGCTTCCCTTGTTCAAGGAAGAAAGGATGCACCAATGGCAGACCGTGTTGTTGAAAGCTCTGACGATCAGGTTCCCGAGATTCCCGAAGTACTGGAAAAGGTATTGCTGTTCTCGCTTGACGAAGCGAAGGAAAAGCTGACGCAAAGCAACGAAGTGGTTCCCTTCACGTCGCTGGTGGTGAAGGACAACCTGTTCATTGAAAGCCACCCCGGCGAAACCGTTGACGCTTGCTTTGCGGCGGCGCAGCATACGGTGCAGCACGCGCAGGGCGCGCAGGCATATTCGTTCTGCTACGACGGTTACGTCGAAATCGACGAAGGCACGAAAGACGCGCTGGTAGCCGAAGGCGGTGTCCCTGGTGCTGACCAAGGCTTTGCGGTTGGGTACCTTTACGAGCAGAACGAAGACGGCACCATCACGTTCGAGGAGGAGCCTGCCTACATCGGCCACGCCCCGAACTTCATGATTGCCTTGAAGGCTCCTGGTGAGTACTCGGACGAGGAGATCGACGAGAAGTACACCGCCGAGGAAGAAGCCGAAGGGGAAGACGAGGCTGAGGAATAGCACGTTTCCCGGCTAAAGTCGCATTGCGTATGGGAAGGCTGTAGCCGTTAAGATATCTGCAAGGTTTTGCGCGCATCGGCGCAACATGCGCATACAAACAAACGAGGTTCGTCGGCAAGGTCTCGACGAACCTCGTTCGCTATATCGGCAAAAGGTCTGCAAGGTTCGTGTGCCATCATGGCAGCTGCGGTCGGGATGCGCTACTACGTTTGCAGGTGCTGAACAGGCGATATGTGATGAAAAGATGCAGATGCGCTCGTAATGGATGTTTGTCTGGAACAGGAAGCGGCCTTTTGCTAATATAGACGGGCTAATTCCTGCCCCGGTGTATGCCTTCACCAGCCCGGGGCCGTAAAGTCCAAAGGAGGTGAGCTGATGAAGGCTTACGAACTGCTGTTTTTTGTCGCTCCGTCTACCGACGAGGAAACCCGCGCAAATACGCTGAACCGTATCCAGGGCGTGATCACTGCTGCCCAGGGTACCGTCGACAACGTCGACGAGTGGGGCAAGCGTAAACTCGCTTACGAGATCAATGGTCTGACCGATGGTGTCTACACCCTCATCGATTTCCACGCTGATCCCGCCGAGGTTGCAGAACTCGATCGCGTGCTTCGCATCACTGATGCTGTTGTTCGCCACATGATCGTGAAGCGCACCGACCGCGATTAGGATTTGACGTAGGGGCCTTCTCGTCATAGGCCCCAGCATGAGAAGAGGTAGATTCACATGAGCATCAACCGAGTAATGATCAGCGGAAATCTTACGCGCGACGCAGAGCTTCGCTCTACGCAATCCGGCATGGCAATCCTGGGCTTTGGCGTGGCGGTCAATGACCGTCGCAAGAACCCCCAGACCGGCGATTGGGAGGATTACCCGAACTTCGTCGATTGCACCATGTTCGGTACCCGCGGGGAAAAGCTTCAGCAGTACCTCACGAAGGGCACGAAAGTGGCCATCGAAGGCAAGCTTCGTTACAGCTCCTGGGAGCGTGACGGTCAGCGCCGCAGCAAGCTTGAAGTGATCGTTGACGAGTTGGAGTTCATGTCGAGCCGCAACGGCGCGAACCAGGGCTACGACAACGGCATGTCCGCTGGCTACGCCCCGCAGCCTCAGCCTATGATGGCTGCTCAGCCTGCTCCGGCACCGATTATGAATGCCTCTGCTTCGGTTTACGACGAAGATATCCCGTTTTAAGCGAAAGAGGTTTACGAAATGTCCGATTACGCGAAGCAGCCTCGTCGCAAGTACTGCCAGTTCTGCAAAGAGGACGCGGAGTACATCGACTACAAAGATACTCAGATGCTGCGCAAGTATGTTACCGACCGCGGGAAGATCAAGCCGCGCCGCGTGACGGGTGCCTGCACCCAGCACCAGCGTGACATCGCGAACGCCGTGAAGCGCGCTCGCGAGATGGCTCTGATGCCCTACGCGGTTC
>NZ_CDRSTZ010000006.1:0-81163 GCF_977052095.1 Senegalimassilia sp. | reverse complement strand
CGCAGGTTCGCAGGTTCGCAGGTTCGCAGGTTCGCAGGTTCGCAGGTTCGCAGGTTCGCAGGTTCGCACTCGGTTGTCCTGTTGCACACAGCAAGGTGCATACGTAGCTGCGCTTATCCCCAAGCTGATGTGCCAGCTGATGTTGCTGCTCCTAAGCTTCCGGCTGCTTCTCCATACTGCCCGCTTTGGAGCATTTCGAGTACTATCGGGTACATAAGATACATTGAGATGCCATTTAGGACGAAGGCAACAGCGCATATGATGAGCGCTGTTTTTGCAGACTTCTTCAGTTTTAGTGCTGCTTGAGCGATTGAAGGTTCCTTATTCGCAAGTCCATTAAGCTTACGATACGCCAAACCTGCGCATATAAGGCCGATGGTTCCTAGAAGCATCCCGCCAATGAGCAAAGATAAAGGTCCTGCAATGTATGCGAACGTGATTTTGCTTTGCGCCGATCGCAAGGCCCTCGTGTCTTGTACATTCGGCTGAAACGTTCGATTTGCCTCTTGCGAATTGTGCTGAGTTGAATCGATTAGCTGAGAAGGCCCGTTGCTGCCAATGTCCTTGGCTGTACTCTGCTGAGGTTGGCTCTTCAATTCCTCATTGCTTTGCGTATTGTTTTGCAATGCATGAACAGGGTTACTGAGGGGACCATCTTGTTCGCTGCCGTTTACGCTGTTTTTGTCCGTTTCGTTATCTGCCATAGATTACTTCTATTCGCTAATTCCGCTGCTGCCAAAACCACCCTCGCCCCGTTCGGTGCTTGAGAGCGCATCTACGGGCGTGAATGACATATGCGGTACCGGCATGACAACAAGCTGTGCAATTCGGTCTCCAACATGAATCGTAAACGGTTCATGTGGATCGGTGTTTTGCAAAATGACTTTGAGCTCACCACGGTAATTACTGTCAATGAGACCAGGAGCATTTACTACCGTTATGCCGTGCTTGATAGCCAAACCGCTTCTAGGCAATACGAAGCCTGCATATCCTTCCGGGAGAGCGATTGCAAGCCCCGTGGGCACTAATGCTCGCTCAAATGGTTGTAATGTTAGAGATTCGGAAGCGCGTAAATCCATGCCGGCATCTCCGCTGTATGCATAGGATGGAATCTTAGCGGCTTCGTTAAGGGTTTTGATTTCAATTTGGACTTCGGTCATAAGCGTTATTTCAATCCTTCGAGTGCTGCCGCAAATTCTTCGACATTTTGGAAGTCTTTATAGACGCTGGCGAAACGTACATATGCGACGTCGTCGAGCTTTGCAAGCCTGACAAGCGCCATATCGCCGAGCTCTTTTGAGCCGATTTCGTTTTTAGAGGCATTACGAAGTTCTGCTTCTATGCTGTCGATAAGTGCGCCCAGCTGCTCAGGTGCTATCGGGCGTTTTGCACATGCAATAAGCAATCCTCGCATGAGTTTTTGGCGATCGTATGCTTCCGAAGATCCGTCGGACTTGATGATGATAAGCGGGCTATCACCGAGACGTTCGTAGGTGGTAAATCGTCTACCGCATGCGAGGCATTCGCGCCTGCGGCGGATGGTGCTCCCGTCGTCCGACGGACGTGAGTCAACTACTCTTGATTCAAGATTTCCGCATGCTGGGCATTTCATGCTGTGCACTCCTTAGGCTCGACAGCACGTAGCCTAACATACTAGATATGGGCTTTGACACCCTTGATAACAAGAGTGCACCAAATCGTAATACTAAATATATGGCGCTTCCTGCGATTGATATTTGCAAACGCTAGAACAGGATTACGGCAAGTGCGATTGCAGTTCCGATTGCGGCAATAGCTGCCGTTTCGCGTCGGGTTGCACATTGAGGAGCAATGCCTTTTGCAGTTCCCGATGAAATTGAAAAAGACTCATCGAGATAGTTTGCAATCAAATGAATGATCCGCACTGATGCATTGGCGAATCGACGAAGTGAATTGGCTGCATGTCGGGGCTGCCGTGATGCATCAGAGGGTGTTTGCCTGGGAAACGCAATGATGCGCGCGTGACGAATTTCGGCCTGAGGCTTAAGAGCTGCCGACCCAGCAACTGGGAAAAGACTTTCGCGATGTTGCATTTTCTTTCTCCTTTGCCCTTGCGTAGAACCTTTGTTCGCATATATAATAAGGCGAACAAAGGTTCATGTCAATGATTTCTTGAAACATTTGTTCGTGTTGACTATAGGAGAAAGGAAGGCGCATGTCCGATAAAATTACGAAGCGCCAGCAAGCTGTTCTTGATGTGATTGAACAGTGCATTCGCGAAAAGGGCTACGGCCCCACTGTGCGCGAGGTGTGTCAAGCGCTTGGCTTGTCCTCCCCTTCTACCGTGCATGTGCATTTGAAGGCGCTTGAGGAAAAGGGGCTCATTAAGCGTGATCCTTTGAAATCACGTTCCATTGCGCTTACTTACCCGCTTGATCACACTGAAGAAGCAACAAGTATTCCGCAGGCTGAATATGACAACCTTGTTACCATTCCCCTTGTTGGCAACGTGGCTGCTGGTACGCCGATACTCGCTGAACAGAACATCACCGATAACATTACGCTCCCCACTGAGATTGTTGGTGATGCGCCTTCGTTCATGCTGTCGGTTCGCGGCGAAAGTATGATTGAAGCCGGCATTAACGATGGCGACTACGTTGTCGTAAAAGAGCAGCCCGTTGCGAGCAACGGCGATATCGTCGTTGCTATCATCGATGACGGGGCTACGGTTAAGCGTTTCTTTAAAGAGCAGGATCATATTCGTCTTCAGCCGGAAAATTCTTCTATGGAGCCCATCATTACCACTGATTGCTCTATTGCCGGTAAGGTGGTTGCGGTATTTCGCAGGCTGTAGGTTATAACCAGCTGCGGGGTAGAACCGGATGCAGGTTGTAACCAGCTGCTGATTGCGTGTTTGACTGCTAACCGATGATGTCGGGCTGACGACTGGCAAACTGCGGGTGAAACAGCTGACAACGCTTCAGCTACCGGGAAGACTTACAGGTTTTTGACGTAATCGTCCTGCGAATGTTGTTCGATAACTTCGGTGGGCGCGTTCGTTTTTGATTGAACAATGTAGCTGTTCTGCAATTCGGCAGCTTCGCAACTCCCTTGTTGTTATCGCAGGTTGAATTGCAAAGCTGCCGTTGTTCTCTTGATGGTTTGCTAGTTTCGCTCTACGACGTAGGGGGCAAAGTCGTTCGCGAAGGCCGGTGGTGCAAGAATAGTCAGATGAGTTCCTGTTTCGGTATGGTCTTCAGTAAGCACTCTGCATCGTTGGTGGGCTATCGATACTAGGTTTCCCTTGTTGTAAGGAATCAGCACTTCTAGATGGGAATCTTGGGCTGATGCGATGTGGGCGATTCTTTCAATAAGCTCATCAATTCCGAAGCCGTCTGCGGCCGAAACCAGCATCGCGTCGTATCGGTGCTTTAACGCTTCGCGCTGTTCTTCTGAAAGCAGGTCGCATTTGTTGAAAACCAGCAGCCTGGACAGGGATTGAGCGCCGATTTGGTCGAGCACTTCTTCTACCGCTGATATCTGTCCCTCGAATTCCTCGGATGAAGCATCCACAACATGCAGGATAAGGTCCGAACCGGTAATCTCATCAAGCGTTGATTTAAACGCTTCCACCAGCGTGGTGGGCAACTTCTGGATGAATCCAACGGTGTCGGTGAGCGTTATTTCTCGACCTTCGGGCAGTTCGTATTTCCTTGTTGTAGAGTCTAGCGTGGCGAACAGCTTGTCGTACGCTAGGACGTCTGCGTTTGTTAGACGATTCAGCAAGCTGGATTTGCCGGCGTTCGTATAGCCGGCTAGCGATACCTTGAACATGCCGCTTTCGTAGCGAGATTCTCGCTGAACCGCTCGGACTGCTGCTAGGTGCTCGAGCTCGCGCTTGATTGAAGTGATGCGTTTTCTGACCAAGCGGCGGTCAACCTCAAGCTGGCTTTCGCCTTCGCCAAATCGCGAGCCTACGCCGCCACCCATGCGGTTTGAGGCCAAGTGAGCCCACATGCCACGCAATCGCGGAAGCAGATACTGATTCTGCGCGAGCCGAACTTGCAGCCTGCCTTCCTTGCTTGTTGCATGCAATGCGAAGATGTCAAGGATTAGAGCGGTTCTGTCGATCACTTTAAGGTCGCGATCAACGGATTTCTCGAGATTCGATTGCTGCGATGGAGTAAGCTCGTCGTCGAAGATGATAAGGTCGGCGCCGTTGGCGCGGCATAGGCTTGCTATTTCCTCCACCTTTCCGCTTCCTACGAACGTGCGCGGATTTGGGGCATCAAGCTTTTGCGTGGTAACTGCTACGGTGTCTGCGCCTGCGGTGTCGGCCAGGCGTGCGAGTTCGGCTAACGAAGAACTCAGCGGCCATTGTTGTCCTGGGCGCTCAACGCCTACCAGCACGGCTTTCTCTCGCTTCTGTTCGGCTACGCATCGCGCTCCTTTGACAAGCACGGATTCATATTCCGACATTCGAATACCTTCCTGCATATAGTTAAGCCTGAGCGCTACATGGAGATGGCTGTTGTAACGTGCTCGCATGTAGCATTCGGGCTTGAAAAAAACGAATGAACGTAAGCGCTGCTTGCGTTCATCGATACTACCATATTCGTATTGCTTGGCTGGGGTTTACACTTCCACCGTGCCCTGGAAAGATTCGACTGCAGGGCCCGTCATCATAACGTGGTCGTTCTCGTCCCACAGGATATGCAGCGTGCCGCCTCGAAGCACGATGTCGTTTTCCCTGCCCGAGCGGCCGGTCAGCGCTGCAGCTACATTCGTGGCGCAAGCGCCGGTTCCGCATGCAAGCGTTTCGCCGCAGCCGCGCTCGAAAACGCGCATATCGATGGCGCCAGAACGAACATGCGCAAACTCCACGTTCGTCTTCTCAGGGAAAGCCTCGTGCGACTCGTAGTATGCGCCGATCTTATTCAGATCAAGCGTTGCAAGCGACTTGTCGTTTGTGTTCATGAACAGTTCATCGCTCAGTTGCGCGAAATCATCGATGAAGCAGATAGCATGCGGATTGCCCATGGAAACGCAGGTGAAAGCGAACGTACCCCATGGAGAGGTAATGGCAACGTCTTTCGCAAACGCCGCACCATCGGCGCTGGTAGCATTCGCCGGAACGTTAACGGGAACATCGCTGGGCTCAAGAATGGGATGGCCCATATCGACCGTGGCGCGCGTCATCTTGTCGTGATCGTCAACTTCGAAGCTGATGGGTTTCGGGCCGGCAAGCGTGTCGGCAATAAACTGGCCATCGCTTGCTTGAACGTATCCGCGATCAACGAGGTATTTTGCGAAGCAACGCACGCCATTGCCGCACATCTGGGCCAACGTGCCATCGGAATTGATGTAATGCATGTAAGCTGCGCATTCGCTGCGCTCTGACGGGCGAACCAGGATGACGCCATCGGCGCCAATGCCGAAATGACGATCGCACAGCAGTGCAACCTGTTCTTTCGTCAGGTTGATGTCACGTGAAAAATCATCCATAAAGGCAAAGTCGTTGCCAAGCCCGTGAAGCTTTACAAAATCAAGTTCCATATAGTTTTCTGCACGCTCCTTGTTCGTGTACTAATCAGAGTTAAGTTTATCAAGCACGGTGAGTGCTTCTGCTGCGAGCGCGTCGGTATCCCCCGAATCTGCGCAAAGCCA
This sequence comes from Senegalimassilia sp., assembly GCF_977052095.1. Lineage (NCBI taxonomy): Bacteria > Bacillati > Actinomycetota > Coriobacteriia > Coriobacteriales > Coriobacteriaceae > Senegalimassilia > Senegalimassilia sp. The sequence goes on along the minus strand of NZ_CDRSTZ010000006.1, from coordinate 75,517 downwards.
GTGAATGCGCTTATCTTTGCGAAACCATGTTCTCTGGCGTTTTGCATATCGGCACGTTGCCGTTTTGATGGCTTCTATCGCTTCTTCATGGCTGCATGTGCCATCGAGCGCGCTGACGATTTCCTTGTAGCCAATGGCTGACGGTGCGGTAACGCCTTCGCGGAAACCATCTTTCAGCAGGCCTTTCACTTCTTCGACTAAACCCTGCTCAATCATGTGGTCAACGCGAGCTCGAATGCGCGTGCGCAAAATGTTCGGCTCAACGGCAAGTCCGATGAATACCGCCGGAACGTATTGCTCGATATGCGCAAGGCGCTCCTTTTGCTGGGCGTAGGAGGTGCCGTCTGCAAGCAGCTCGAAAGCTCGTACGACGCGCTTTACGTCGGCTGGTGGGATAACGCTTGCACTTTGCGGGTCGACTTTCTGCAGTTCGCGCCACAACGCTTCGACACCATGCACGTTCGCGAAGGTGTTCCACTTGTCGCGAATAGCGTTGCCGACTTGCTCCCCTTCGGGAAATTCATAAGCATCGATTGCCGCTCGAACGTAGAATCCGGTCCCGCCAGCTAACACGCTTCGCTTTCCGCGTTTTTCGATATCGCGAAAACAGGTGCGCGCATATGCCTGAAACAGCGCAGCCGAATACGGTTGACCGGGATCTATCAGGTCAAATCCGTGGTGCGGGACAATGCGCTCAGATGCGGGAAGCTTGCCCGTTCCAATATCCATGCCTTTATATACTTGCATGGAATCCGCGCTTACCACTTCCCCGTTAAGACGCGCTGCCAGTTGCTGTGCCACATCGGTTTTGCCCGATGCTGTTGGCCCGACCACGCATATGACGGGGCGTTTGAGCGTGAACGTTCCGGGTGTTTGCTGGGTACTAGCCATTATCAACGATGGTTCCAGACAGGTACCAGGTTTTGGCTTCGTCAACCTTCACGTTTACGATGGAGCCTGCCAATGCATTTGCGGATATGCCTTCGGGCAGCGGTGCGTGCACCGTTTGATTTTTCGGGCTTTTGCCGGCGATCAGCAGATTGTCGCGCTTCGATGTGCCTTCCACCAAAACGGGAACGGTGCGGCCCAGGTCAAGCTGGTTCTTCTCGTAAGCATGTTTCTGCACGATGTCGACAAGACGATCGAAGCGCTGCTGGATGACCTCATGCGGCGTGTTGTCGACCATCTTTGCGGCGGGCGTGCCTTCGCGCTTTGAATAGATGAACGTGAATACCTGATGATAGCCAACGGTGTCGACAAGGCGCGCCGTATCCTCGAAATCTTGCTCGGTTTCACCTGGGAAGCCGACGATGATGTCGGTTGACAGGGCGATATCAGGGCAGGCGTCGCGTAGCTTGTCGATGAGCTGCAGGTAATGAGCGGACGTATAGCGCCTGTTCATGGCTTTCAGCACGGCATCAGAGCCCGATTGTGCGGGAAGATGCAGGGCCGGCATAAGCGAGCGCAACTTGCCGAACTTAGCGATTACCTCGTCGGACAGATCCTTTGGATGGCTGGTTGCAAAACGCAGACGTTCGATGCCCGTTTGGTCAAGTGCATCGAGGATTTGCGCAAAACGCGGGCTGCCGTACAAGTCGCGGCCGTAGGAGTTCACGTTTTGCCCCAGCAGCGTGATTTCCTTCACGCCTGCCGCGACATAACGTTCTGCTTCAGCAACGATATCCTCGATGGGACGCGATTTTTCACGGCCGCGTACATAGGGAACGATGCAGTAAGTGCAGAAGTTGTTGCAGCCGATGGTGATGGGCAGCCATGCTGCCCAGGAATGCTCGCGTGCCGTGGGCAATTCGGTTGGGAACGACGTGGAAGCGTCAAGCACCTCAACCTGGTGGCCGCCTTCTTCGATAACGCCCTGAAGCAAGCGCGGAAGCGATGCGAGGTTATGCGTGCCGAACACGACATCTAGATGCGGCAGCTTTTTCGTAAGCTCTTCCCCATCACGCTGGCCAATGCAGCCACCAACGGCGATGATGCGCTTCTTTAGAGGGGAATTATCGCGCAGCGGCACGTTTTTGAGCGAGGCAACCTGGCCATACAGTCGCGTGTCTGCAGCTTCGCGCACGCAGCACGTCATGTACACGAGGACATCGGCTTCTTCAACAGTTTCAACCATCAAGCCGCCGAGACCTTCGAGCATGCCGCTGATGCGTTCGGAGTCGTGCTTGTTCATCTGGCATCCGAACGTGCGAACGCAGAAATTCATGTTCATGAATGGGGTTTGCATACAGAGATGTTCCTTGTTGTAGTTGTAAAATATTGAGGCAATTGCTAGTCTTTAGCTGGCGTTGATACAGTAGTTCCGTGCAGCTGACGCGATTCAACTGCGAAACGGATGGCGGTACGATATTCGCCATCGATAACGATGTCCGCGAATGAGGGAATGCAGGCAATCTCGATGCCGACAGGCGATAAAAAGCCGCGAGAAATGGCGATGGCTTTGACAGCCTGGTTCACAGCACCTGCGCCGACAGCTTGGATTTCCACCGGAACGCCGTCTTTTATCATGCCGGCAATAGCCCCGGCTACCGATGCGGGCGAGGACTTCGAAGAAACTTTCAAGCACCCGGATTCAGGTGCGTCATGTGCCGTGTCCATGCATTTTCCTTTTCGTGTTTCGTTCAGTGTGCGTTTATGCAATCGAGTGAAATGCAGGGTAAATTGTACCCATTCGGTCACCCGTCCGCAACATGATGTGGAGGCGCTGTGCTAGCGCAGCTTTATCAAGGGGATGCTGATGTGCAACGCGTCTTTCGCCACCCGGATGGTTGGCTCTACGTCGTCTTGCAGATAGTAGTCGCGCGCAAGGTTTCTAAACGCGGCTTGGATGCCGTTCGTGAATACGGCGGCGTCGTTTTGCGCAATCCTCAACCCGCGTGCGTCTTTTGCTTCGTGCTTGTTTGAAACCTTCATTGACGGCTGCTCATCCGAGTTTTGCTGCGCCGATAATGCCGACGAAATGCGCGCGAGCAAGGGCGCCAACGGGGCGATTTGCCCATCTATGATTCTGCGGGCCGATCGCTCCGACATTTCAAGTCCTAGCTTTGCGGCAACTTCAGCGAACTGCGCCGGATTGGTGGTAGCTGCAAGTCTTTGGCATATGGGAAGGATGTCGACGCCACCTGCTTGGTTTCGTGTTTCTGCGGTTATCGACGAAAGCCCTAAGGCGTACAGCGAGGCCGCGATATCGGTTGCCGATCCCAGGTACACTTGGCACGTTGCGCGCGATTCGATTGAAAACTCGCAGGCAGTGCGCATGATGTTCTTAGGTCCCCGAACAGATACCGTTCCTGATTCGCCGAGGTTGAATGTGGGAAACGTTGACTGGTCGGTTTTCTCTGAAAGCTTATCCAAGTTCGTTTGGATAACGAAGGCGGAACCGCCCTGTTCTCGGGAGGCGACGATTTCGGCGGATTCGGCATTAACGGCAATGGAATACAGCGCCATGCCTCGCCCATGTATGCCCCATTTGTCCATGTGCATCGAATCGAGTTTCGACGTGACGCGCGGTTCGAACACAAGTTTCCTCATATGAGCCGGCACACCATCGCCGTTGTCGATCATGACGATGCGGCGGTTCTTGCCGTCTCTGGTACAAGCGACGAAGATTGCAGAGGCGTGTGCGTCGCGAGCGTTGCGCAGCATCTCGATGACGATATCCTCGGTGCAACGGATGTCTTGCGCTGCTTGGCGCCTTTCCGCTTCCGAAGACCTCAAACGAACGAAGCCACCTCCGAGGTCTGCTTCGACTCGGAGGTGGCTTTCGCCGCAGACGTCTTCTATAAACGAGGCAAGCGTGCCGTCGCTCATATCATTCGCCTTTCTTGCTACTTTGCGATGCCGATTGCGCGACTTTCGCGGATGACAACAACCTTTACCTGACCGGGGTACTGCATCTCGTCTTCGATGCGCTTCGCGATGTCGTGCGCAAGCACGGTGGTTTGAGCTTCGTCGACAACGTCCGGCTCAACCATGACGCGGACTTCGCGGCCGGCTTGGATGGCGTACGTACGCTCGACGCCCTTGTAGGAGTTGGCAATTTCCTCAAGTTTCTCAAGACGCTTGATGTAGGCGTCCAGCGTTTCCTTGCGGGCACCGGGGCGCGCAGCGGAAACGGCGTCAGCGGCCTGCACGAGCACATCGAGTACGCTGTTTGGCTCTACGTCGTTATGGTGCGCTTCGATAGCGTGCACGATGGAAGGCTTTTCGCCGAAACGACGTGCAAGATCAGCGCCGATGACGGCATGACTGCCCTCGACCTCATGGTCAACTGCTTTGCCAAGGTCGTGCAGTAGGCCTGCGCGCTTTGCGGGAACAGGGTCAAGTCCAAGCTCGGAAGCCATGACGCCAGAAAGATAGGCGACCTCCAGCGAGTGGTTCAGCACGTTCTGACCGTAAGACGTGCGATAACGCAGACGGCCGAGCGTGCGCACCAGCTCAGGGTGCAGGTCGTGAATGCCCGTGTCGAATGCAGCCTGCTCGCCAGCCTCCTGCACGCGCTGGTTCACGAGCTTTTCTGCCTTGCCGAACATCTCTTCGATGCGCGCGGGATGGATGCGGCCGTCGGCAATAAGGTTTTCCATGGTGACGCGGCCGATTTCGCGGCGAACCGGGTCGAAGCACGAGATGGTGACGCACTCCGGCGTGTCGTCGATGATGAGGTTCGTGCCCGTGAGCTGCTCGAACGAGCGGATGTTGCGACCCTCGCGTCCGATGATGCGACCCTTGAGGTCATCGGACGGGATATGGATGGCCGAAACGGTGGTTTCAGCCGTGTGGTCGGCGGCAACGCGCTGAATGGCCAGACTGAGGATGGAGCGAGCCTTCTTGTCGGCTTCGGCTTTCGTGCGCGCTTCAGAATCGCGGATGATTGCGGCAGATTCGTGCGCCACTTCGTCTTTCAGCGTGTCGAGGAGCTCGGTTTTCGCTTCGTCAGCCGTCATGCCGGCTACTTGCTGCAAACGCATGCCGATTTCCTGCTCAGATGCATCAAGATCGCGCTGGCGACGCTCAAGCTGGCCCTGCATGGAAGAGATTTGGTGTTCGCGGGAATCGAGCGACTGTTCGCGAGAATCAAGCGATTCAACGCGGCGATCGAGCGATTCTTCACGCTGGTTGACGCGCTGCTCGGCGGCGCGAACCTCCTTCAGACGCTCTTTGTTTTCCGCCTGCGCCTCTTGGCGAAGTCGCAGTGCTTCGTCCTTTGCCTCAACGACTGCTTCACGGCGCAGCGTATCTGCCTGGCGTTTTGCGTCTTCCACGACGTTGTGCGCTTCTTCAGCGGCGCGCTTCGTCGAGGAGTTCGCAAGGTACTTCGTTACGATGAAGCCAACGGCGATGCCCACGATGGCGCCAACAACAAGCCAGATAATGGATTCCATGCGTTCCCCCTTTCGTATTGGGTTGGATAACAGTAGGTTTCAGGTTTCCATTGCATAAAAAATCCCGGCATGACCGGGCAAGAGCGTACGTGCGCAAAAGAACTGGACGTATATGTTTTTCGTTATATACAAACAGTGCCGCTGCGGGCACATGTGCTCTAGCTTGTTTCCATGATAAAGGTTCGTAAACATTTCGAAAAGGCCTGCACACCAAAAAGCCGGTTTCTCCAGGAGAAACCGGCTGGCATGGCGCTAGAGGAAGCGCCATCGTTATGCGTATGGTTGGTATTGCTATTAGAATTCGGCTTGTAACGAATTGTCGGTTTCGTGCTCTTCTGACCAAATACGAGCCGCCGAAGCTGACACGGATGCGCCGTAGCCCTTTTGCATGAGCTTGCGGTAGGCGGAGTCGCGAAGTCGTTTCCCTCGGGGTGGTTTCGCGTCAAGGAAAGCCAACGCTCTGGCAAGTTCGTCTGGCCCTGTTTGCCCCTCGGTTGCCTCAAGATAAGCAGTTACGCTGTAAGGTTCGATATCAAGCGTTACGAGCTCTGCAGCTATCCCCTGCAACCCACGGCCTTGGGATAAGCGGCTGCGAACAAGCACGTCCGCGAAGCGTTCATCGCTGATAAGGCCGCAGCGCAATGCGCGCTTGATGGCGGCTTGGGCAACTTGGGGATCGAAGCCGTCTTTTTCGAGCCGTGTTTGCAAAGCCTTGCTTGCCTGTTCTCGCATGCAAACAAGGCGCTCGATCTTGCGAAAGGCTTGCTCTTCGGTAAGGGCTTCTGGCACATCCTTGCTGGAATTCTGCCCAAGGGAATCGTATTCGTTCGATTGCATGGACGCCATTCGCTTACGGCTCACCTGGTTTGGCTGTTTCGCGCGGCTTCTAGACCCGGTTTTACCCTTACTTTGCTGTGCGTCAGCGCTTGGGGAGTTTTCTATCTGACGGATCCTGCGCTTCAGCTCTTCAATCGAAGGCGCTGCTTGGTATGGCATGCCTTATCGCTTTCCTTTTGGCTTTGCGACCGGGTTCACCGCGTCGAAGTCTTCCTGCTCGCGCGTGATGATGGGGATGTCGAACGCCTCCCTGACCTTCGTTTCAAGCTCGTCGCGCAAGTCGGGGTTTTCCTTCAGCGTTTTCTTCGCGGCTTCGCGGCCCTGGCCGAGGCGCTCTTCGCCATAGGTGTACCAAGCACCAGATTTCTTTGCCACACCTGCTTCTACCGCCATATCGACGATGCAACCCTCACGGGAGATGCCTTCGCCGTACATAAGGTCGAACTCTGCCTGGCGGAACGGCGGGGCCACCTTGTTCTTGACGACTTTCGCGCGTACGCGGTTGCCGACGATTTCGCCGTCGCGTTTGATGGAGTCGATACGGCGCACGTCGATGCGGACGCTGGAGAAGAACTTGAGTGCGCGGCCACCCGTGGTGGTTTCGGGGTTGCCGAACATCACGCCGATTTTCTCGCGCAACTGGTTGATGAAGATGCAGGTGGTGTTCGACTTCGACAGCGAACCTGCAAGCTTGCGCAGCGCTTGGGACATAAGGCGCGCCTGAAGACCTACCGTGGTGTCGCCGATTTCGCCTTCGATCTCAGCGCGGGGCACCAGCGCCGCAACCGAGTCGATGACGACGCAGTCGATGGCGCCTGAGCGCACGAGCATATCGCAGATTTCAAGCGCCTGTTCGCCGGTGTCGGGTTGAGAGATGAGCACTTCGTCGATGTCGACGCCGAGGCGCGCGGCATATACCGGGTCAAGCGCATGTTCGGCATCGATGAACGCAACCACGCCGCCGAGCGCCTGAGCTTCAGCGAGAATCTGCAATGCGAGCGTGGTTTTACCGCTGGACTCAGGGCCATAGACCTCGATGATGCGGCCGCGGGGCACGCCACCAATGCCAAGGGCAGCATCGAGCGGGAGTGCGCCGGTGGGGATGGCGCCGACGTTGAGGTCTTGCCCCCCATCGCCGTACTTCATGATGGCGCCTTTGCCGAACTTCGTTTCGATTTGGTCGGTGGTGACCTTGAGCATCTTGAGTTTTTCGTCGTTCATGCGCGAGTGACCTTTCTTCATGCGCTGTGCGAAATGCAGCACGTCTTATTATACGAACGTCTGTTTGCGAGTCAAGCGATTTAGCAAACATCGGTACGGTATTTCATAGTAGCGTGTAAATCTTGCAGACCTTTTGCCGATAGAGCGAGCGAAAGCACGCGAAACCTTACCGATGTGCACAGTCGCCGCACTATTCCCTTTGTGAAAAAGCTTGCAGCGATGCGCGGTCGCAACATCGCTGCAAGCTTTCATCTTGTTCTGGTTGATTATTTAGAAGCAGAAACGGCGTTTTCAATCAGGCGCAATGCGTGGCGTGTGGTCTGTCGACGCACCTGATTCCTGTCTCCTTCGAAGTGCACGGTTTGCGAGGAGACGTTGCCATTGCACGCAATGCCGAAACATACGGTTCCCACCGGCTTGTTCGGCTCGGCGCCGCCGGGCCCGGCGATTCCGGTAACCGCTACGGCCGCGTCACACCCCAGCGCGCTGCATGCGCCAACTGCCATTTGCTCGGCAACCTGGCAGCTAACCACGCCATGCTTGTCAACGGTTTCTTCAGACACGGCAAGCTCGGATTCCTTGACGGAAACCGCGTAGCTGACAACGCCTCCGCGCATCACGTCGGAACTTCCGGGGACTGCGGTAAGGGCGGCGCTGATCATGCCGCCTGTAAGGCTTTCGGCGGTTCCGACCGTAAGGCCTTGCTGGCGCGCCTGGGAAAGCACGGATGCGGCCAAGCTTTCAAGCTGGCTGTCAGTAACCTCGATGTCTTCGGCTTCCTTGGCTTCGTCGGAGGACTTCGCGGCCCCGCTGTTGCCCTTTTGTGTAACCTGCTTGCTTTCGGCTTCGCCACGCGAGGCCTTTGCTTTCTTGCCCTTGCGGGGCCCAAGGCCGATAAGATCGCGAGCTTTCGAGATGTAGTCAAGCATGGACACGATGGTAAGCGCAAGCGCCACGAACATGACGGCCCAGCTGAGCACCCACATCATGTCGGAGAACGCATCGATAAGCGTGCCCATCATGTAGCTGTCCTTCACGGTGAACATGACGATGGCGATCATCTGGAACACCGTTTTGAACTTGCCGTACCAGCTGGCCGAAATGACAACGCCTTTGCTCGCCGCCACCATGCGCACGCCCGATACGATGAACTCGCGGGCCACGATGATGAGCGCCACCCAGCTTGGCAGCACGCCTAGCTCGACAAGCGCCAACAGGGCCGCAACCACCAGGATTTTGTCGGCCAGCGGGTCCATGAATTTGCCGAAGTCCGTCACCTCGCCGCGCGAACGCGCAAGGTAGCCGTCAAGCCAATCGGTGCACGAGATAAGCACGAAGATGGCTGCGGCGATGAGGCTTTTCGAGTATTCAGCGATGTCGGGCAGGTTGAACCATTGCGGCCACGGGCTAAGCAGCGCCACCACGAACACGGGTACCAGGCAGATGCGCACAAGCGTCACGATGTTCGCGGGGGTCCACAGACGCGTGGTGGTTTCCGGCGCGGCCTCGACTTGCAGCTGAGCCATGGGCTATTCGCCTTCCATTTCGTAGAGCAGCGTGTCTGCGATTTTGACTTGGACGATTTCACCGGGTTTCCCGTGATCAACATAGGTGACGCCGTCGACTTCCGGTGCTTGGCACATGGCGCGGCCGAACAGTTGGCCGTCCTCTTCGGTGCCTTCGACCAGCACGTCGACCGTGCTTCCCACGCGGCTGGCGATCAGCGGCGTGCACACGTCGTCTGCCAGGTCGCGCAGGCGTTGCGCGCGGAAAGCCTTTTCGTCGTCTTCAACCTGGTCGGGCAAGTCGTATGCGCGCGTGCCCTCTTCGCGGGAGTAGGCGAACACGCCGATGTAGTCGAACTGGCCCTCTTCCACGAAATCGCACAGCTCGTCGAAGTCGTCTTCGGTTTCGCCGGGGAATCCTGCGATGAGCGTGGTACGCAGCGTGACGCCCGGCACCGTGTCGCGAACGTGCTCCATGAGCTGCTCGTATTCCTCGCGCGAACCCTTACGGTGCATGGCCTTCAAGATGCGCGGCTGCACGTGCTGCAGCGGGATATCGAAGTAGTTGCAGATGTTGTCGTGGCCGGCAACGGTTGCCAGCAGCTCGTCAGTGATGCCCTCAGGCTGGATATACATGATGCGGAACCAGGTATCGGCAAACTCGTCGGCTAGTTTGCCTGCAAGCGTGCCAAGGCTTGACGGTTCGTCAAAGTCTTGGCCCCAACGGCCCGTATCCTGCGCAATGAGCACGACCTCGCGCACGCCTTCGGCCACCCGATCGGCCACATCCTGGCGCACCTGTTCGTAGGGGAAGCTGTGGTAGCGCCCGCGGATATAGGGAATGGTGCAGTACGAGCAGAAGCGGTCGCAGCCGTCGGAAATCTTCACATAGGCAGATACCGCGCGCGTGCCGTCAAGGGCGATGGCGCCTTCGGGCACCGCACCCAGCGTTGCGCTGCGCAGATCTTCCAGCACGCTGTCGGTAAGGCCGAGCGCGCCAGCAACGATGGACGAGATGTCGTCTTCTTTGCTGCACGGGACAAACGCGCTTGCTTCCTGCAGCTCGTCTGCCAGCTCTTCACCGTAACGCGCCGGCATGCAACCTGCGACGATAAGCGCCGCACCTGCGGCTACGTTGGGCATGCCCGCAACCTCGAAAATGGCCTCGAGACTTTCCTCGGTGGCGCTTTGGATGAACGAGCAGGTGTTCACGACGACCGCGTTGGCCGTTTGCGGGTCGTTTGCTATGGCGAAGCCGGCGCGGCGCAGCTGCGATTGCATGCGTTGCGTGTCCACTTCGTTTTTGGCGCACCCCATGGTGACGAACGCGACGGCGGGCGGGTTCGTGCTAGAGAAGTTGGTGTTCGGTTCCACGAAAATCCTTAGCGATAGTTGACGTACTGAAGCGGTTGGCCGTAGTCCTGGCCTTTAAGGAACGCGATGACTTCCTGCAACGTGTCGCGCGAGGCGGACGAAACGCGCAGCTTGTCACCCTCGATAGCCACCTTGACCTTGAGCTTCGTGCCTTTGATGTCCTTGTTGATTTTGCCGGCGGTTTCTTTGTCAATGCCCTCGACGATGGTGGCAACCTGGCGCACGGTTTGGCCCGTTGCCGCCTGGGGGTCGCCCCACTTCACGGCCGCAAGGTCGATGCCGCGCTTGATGAGCTTGCTGCCGATGATGTCGATGACCTGGCGTGCAACGAAATCGGCGGGCGCCGCCACGGTGATGGTCTTCTTCTGCTTGTCGAGCGTGATTTCGGCGCCGGAGCCCTTAAGGTCGTAGCGCTGCGAGAGCTCCTTTTTAGCCTGCTGGAAGGCGTTGTCGACTTCTTGCATATCGACGCTGGACACCACGTCGAAGCTGGATTCTTTAGCCATGTTGGATCCTTTCGGTTTCGTGCTTGTAAGCGTGCTGAAGCGATGCACGCCGAGCTTATTGATAGGTGGTAGAGGTGCCGGTTCCCGTGTTGCTTGAGGTGTTGGCGCCTGTTGAGCCCGTGGAGTTTGCCGTGCCCGTTGCATTCACGGCGGTTCCCGTACCCGTTGCAGATTGCAACTGGGTAGAGGTGCCGGTTCCGGAATAGGTGCTGCTGGTGCCTGACGTGCTTGTGGATGTTGGCGTGGTGCCGCCCGTAGACGTTCCGTTCGTGGTTGCGGACGTGGAGCCCGTCGTCGACGTGCCGTTCGAACTTGAATTGTTCGTAAGGCCATCCACTTTTACGTTCGGGTGGTCTTGCGCCCATTGTGCCAGGTAATCCTGGAAGTTGACCGTGGCGGTGGGCATGCCTGTGGTGGCGTCGTTAACGAAATCGACCGCTTTGCCGTCCATAGTGACGGTGAAGCCGCTTGACACCCACGAGGCAAGGCTCCACGTGCCGGACACGTCGACCGTTTTGTCAACCGGGCCGGTAAGCATCTCCTCGGTGGCCTGGCCGTCCTGCGTGATGACCACATAGGCTGTCTGGCCGCTTGCCAATTTGTATTGCACCGTCACGCTAGTGGGCGCGGTTTCAGCGGACTGCGTTTGCTGCGACGTGTCGTTCGAGGCAGACTCGCTGGTGCCGCTGCCGTCCGCCGACGTGTCCGTGACGCCGGTGATGGGGACCTTCGCCACGTCTTGCGAGTTCGAAGCACCCTTGTTGCCGAACAGCAGCGCGATGATGACCACGAGCAGCACCAAGATGACTGCCGCAACGATAACGTACGGCAGGCGTGTTTGGTTTCCGCTGCGGCCCATGTTCTGCGACCCGGAATAGAAATTCGTGAACTGCGTGGTAACGGCGCCACCGACGCGAGCTCCGCGGCGGCTTTCGCTCTCGGCGCGCGCTGCGCGGGATGCGAGCGGCTCGTGATATTCGTGCGTGCTGGCGTTCGAGCGGCTGCGGCGCGTGGTGCCGCCTTGCGTGCGGTCCGAGCGGCGCGAAGGCGTGCCGTCGCGGCCTTCCCTGCCCGCGCGCTGGCCTTCGCGCTGCCGCGCGCTTGCCTGGCGTGCCTCGTGGTGGGATACCGAACGCCGGCCTGAAACGTGCGCAGGCGACTCCGATTCGCCGCGCGTGCGACCGACCTGGTACGCGTACGCTTCGTCAAGGTACATGCGCGTGATGTCGCTGGGGTTAAGCCCCACCAGACGTGCGTAGGCGTTCACCATGTTGCGCGTGTAGCCGCGTGCCGGCAAACGCGAAAAGTCGTTGTTTTCGATGGCTCGGAGGATGTCGGGGCGAATGCGCAAGCGACGGGCTGCCGACTGAACGTCGTAGCCTTTTCTTTCGCGAGCTTCGCGCAAGACGGTGCCGAATGAAACCTGCGCCATGTCTTCTCCTTATTAGTTGTCGCCGTCGTGCTGCTCGAACGCTTTCAGCGTTTCAAGCTCCATGGCGTCGACGAGCACTTCTCGAGGCTTGCTGCCGTTTGGCGGACCGACAACGCCTTTGTCTTCAAGCATGTCCATTATACGCCCAGCGCGTGAGTAGCCCACTTTGAGGCGTCGCTGGATATTCGATGTTGAACCCAGGCCGCTTGACACTACCAGGTCGGCTGCTTCCCAGATAAGCGGGTCATCGTCGGCGCACGTACCGCCGCTTGCGTCGGAGGGGCACGAACCAAGCGTGATGAGGTTCGTCGACAGAATCTCCGAATGGTATTCCGGCTCTCCCTGCCCGCGCAGCTGTTCGACCACGGCGTTGATCTCGTCCTCGGACACGTAGCAGCCTTGGATGCGCATGGGCTTGGCGTATTCGGGCTTGCTGAGCAGCAAGTCGCCCAATCCGATGAGGTTTTCGGCGCCGGGCGTGTCCAGGATGACACGGCTGTCGATGCCGCTAGCCACATTGAACGCGATGCGGTTCGTGATGTTCGCCTTGATAAGGCCTGTGACGACGTTGGTGGACGGGCGCTGCGTGGCCACGATAAGGTGGATGCCGGCCGCGCGCGCAAGCTGCGCGATGCGGCTGATGGAGAATTCCACTTCTTTGCCAACGTTCATCATGAGGTCGGCAAGCTCGTCGATGATGATGACGATGTAGGGCAGCTCGTCGCCCAAATCGTTCTCGGGCGGCTGCTCCCCTGCCTCTTCGGCGGCCTTCGCGGCAGCCTGCCACGCCTGCACTTTGGCGTTGTATTGCCCGATGTTGCGCGCGCCCACTTTTGAGAACACCTTCAGGCGGCGCTCCATCTCGGCAACGCCCCAGCTGAGCGCGCTAGCTGCTTCTTTGGGCTCCGTGACAACGGGTACGTAAAGGTGAGGGATGCCGTTGTACGGCGTGAATTCCACGCGCTTCGGGTCGATCATGATGAAGCGTACTTCGGCGGGCGTGGCGCGCATGAGGATGGACATGATCATGGCGTTGATGGACACGGATTTGCCCGAGCCGGTGGTGCCGCCGATAAGCAGGTGCGGCATCTTCGCCAGGTCGGACACGATGCAGTGGCCCTCGACGTCTTTTCCGATGGCGATTTGCAGCGGGCCGGGACCGGCGTCTTTGATGACGTCGCCAAGCAGCACGGTTTGGCGCGTGCGGTTCGGCACCTCGATGCCCACGTAGTTCGTGCCGGGAATAGGCGCGAAGATGCGCACGCCCGGCGCGGCCAGCGCCAGCGCGATGTCGTCTTCAAGCGCGGTGACGCGACTGACGCGCACGCCGGCGGGCAGATCGACCTTGAACAGCGTGACCGTCGGGCCGGCAACCCAGCCGACTACCTTCGCCATGATGTTGAAGTCTTCGAGCGTTTCCTGCAGGCATGCACCCGTTTCTTGCAGCTCGGCATCGGTGGCCAGGTCTTTTTCAGGGTTGGTGGATGTGGCAAGCAGATTCATGGGCGGCAGCTCGAAGCCCTGTTCAGGGCGCGGCGTTGCCACGGGTGTGGCAGGCTTCGACGAGGGGCGCGGTGCTGGTGCCACGCCGCGTTCAACCGGCTTGCGGCGGCCGAGTTTGCGCGTCAAGGCTTGCGGCTCCGCTTCGGCGGCGCGCTTCGATTGCTCTTCGGTTAAGGGGCGGGATGCGGCGACGGTGCGCGCTGAGCGCCTGCCCTTCGGCTTGTCGTCCTGGTCGAGCACCTGCGTGGGAGCAGATTCGAGTTCGGGGTTTGCAGCACCTACTTTGCGAATGCGGTCGGCCGGTCGGCTGACGCGGGCGAAAGGCGGTGCGGCAACAACGCCGTTTTCAGCCTCGGCGGCCTCTTTACGCTCTTCGGCGTAGGTGCGGAACTTCTGGATGATGCTGGACAGCGAAAACCCGATGATGACCAGGCCGGCGATAATGATGCCGATAAGCACGATGGCGCTGATGACCTGGCCAAACAGCTTCAGTCCGCACCAGGCAATGGCCGCGCCGATATATCCGCCGCGCGCGGTAAGCTCTGCGGGCAGGAACAGATTGTCGGTGGCATCAGGGGTGGTTTCCGGCGTGAACAGCGAAAACAGCGAAAGCGCCGCCACGAACACCAGGGCAAGCCCCAAGCTGACGCGCACGGGGATGCTTTTCTTTTCGACGCGCACAAGGCAGGCGGCCCCGATGGCCACCAGGAAAAACGGCAGCAGGTACGCGCCCAGGCCCAGGCACAGGTGCAGTGCCTGCGACACAAACGACGTTACCACCGCATCGGTGGGAATGACGGCGGCAACGAACAGCACGATGCCAAGCAGCGCCACCACCACGCCGGTGATGTCGCGCTTCGTGCGCTCGTCGAAGATGCGGGGTTCTGGCTGCGGCGCCGGCGCGCTTTTCTGAGCGCGCTTCTGCGCAGGGCTGGCTGCTTTCGACTTGCTTTGCGCGGTTTTCTTCGCGGGCGCCTTCTTATTCGATTGTTTGTTCGAGGCAGTTCGGGCCACGCCCTCCCCTTTCGTTCGCGAATCGTGTGCGGTGTACAGCGAAACGAGCACCCGGGCCTGTGCCTTGGGTGCTCGTAAGTGGTGCAACGTATGCAGGGCGCGGCTACACGTCGAGCAGGTTGATGACGGTCATCGGGCGCGTCTTCGTGCGCTCCCACAAGATGGACAGCAGCGCATCGCGCGCGGCCTTCTTCAGCTCTTTGCCCGAAGCGCCCTTGGCAAGCGCTTTCGTCATGGCGCTTTTCACGCTTTTCTCGCACTCGGAGGCAAGGTAGGCGTCGTCGCCGCCCGTGATGCCGTGCATTTCCACGGACACATTGCCCACAACAGCCTTCTTGCGCGAAGAGACGGCCACGGCCACGGCGGCAAAGCCCTGCGATCCAAGCGCCGTGCGCTCTTCAAGCACCTGCTCGGACGTGTCGCCCACTGACAGACCGTCCACGAACACGATGCCGGACTGCACCGTCTCACCGTGCTTGACGCCCTTCGTGGATAGTTCAAGGCTTTCACCGTTTTCGCAGATGAACACGTTTTCAGCTGGCACGCCCACCGCTTCGGCCAAGCGTGCATGAGCGCGCAGGTGCGTGGCCTCGCCGTGCACGGGCATGAACGCCTTCGGCTGCACGATGGTGAGCATGATCTTCAGTTCCTCGGCGGATGCATGGCCGGACACGTGCACGCGGGCGCGAGACTTGTCCCACACGTCGGCGCCGATTTTCGCCAGGCTGTTCACCACTTTCGTGACGGCCTTCTCATTGCCGGGCACAGGCGTTGCCGAGATGATAACGGTGTCGCCTGGCTCCATATCGATGGTCTTGTGCTCGCCGGCCGCAATACGTGCAAGTGCGGACAACGGCTCGCCCTGGCTGCCGGTGCACATGATGACCACCTGCTCGGGCGGGATGCCCTTCAGGTCGTACGCGTCGATGATGTCCTGGTCGGAGATCTTCAAATACCCAAGCTTGCGTGCGATATCGGTGTTTTGCACCATGGAGCGGCCCGTTACCACCACTTTGCGGCCGTTGGCCACGGCGGCGTCGCAGATTTGCTGCAAGCGATGGATATGGCTGGCGAACGATGCGACGATGACGCGTCCCTGCGCCTGGGAAATGACGCGCGAAAGCACCTTGCCCACTTCGGCCTCGCTGGGCGTGAACGTGGGGTTCGTGGCGTTCGTGGAGTCCGACATCATAAGGTCGACTCCTTCTTCTGCGAAGCGCGCCAGCGCCCCGAAGTCGGTGTGCACGCCGTCGATGGGCGTTTGGTCGAGCTTGAAGTCGCCTGTGTGCAGCACGTTACCGGCCGGGCTGCGGAAGAATACGCCCACAGCGCCGGGGATGGAGTGGTTCACAGCGAAGAACTCGGCCGTGATGCAACCGAGCTGCACCTTGTCGCCAGGCTTGATTTCCACGAGCTTCGCGTTCTTGATTCGATGCTCCTTGAACTTGCCCTCGATAAGGCCCAGCGTCATCTTCGTGCCGTAAATAGGCACCTGACGATCAAGGTCTTTGATGAGGTAAGGAAGCGAGCCTGTGTGGTCTTCGTGGCCGTGCGTGATGACGATGCCGCGCAGCTTGTCGGCATGCTGCAGCACATAGGTGTAGTCGGGAAGAATCAGATCGACGCCCGGATGGTTGTCGTCGGGGAACATCAGGCCTGCATCGTCAAGCACCATGTCGCCTTTGCACTCGAACACGGTCATGTTCTTGCCGATGGCGTCGAGGCCGCCAAGCGGGATGATCTTCAGCGTGGCGTTTTTGTCTTTCTTGGATGAATCGAACGTGCGTTTTTTCATGGAGCGCGAACGCTTGCGGCGCTCGCCTGCGTTACCTTCCTTTGAAAGTTTCGGACGCTCCAGGTCAAGCTTTACGTGCTTGACGGATTGCGTCTGCTTGCTGCCACCTTCAGCGCGCACGTCGTCATTGCGCTGGGGGCGCTTGTCGTTTTGGATCATAAACTATTTCCTTACTGCCTACGCACGAAGCGGGGCTGCACCCGGGCAGCCCCCCGTCGCCTCCTGGCTAGAGGACGCCGACCTCGCGCATGGTGCGCTCAAGCTCGGCAGACTGCTCAGCCGTGGCATCCACCAGCGGCAAGCGAACGCCGCCGACGGGGAAGCCGGAAAGCTTCAATGCCTCTTTGACCAGGATGGGGTTCGCTGTCTTGAACAGCCCTTCCATGAGGGGCATGAGACGCTCGTTCGCGGCAGCGGCTTCTTCCCACTTGCCTGCCGCGCACAGATCGACGATCTCCTTCATGCGAGAAGGAGCAACGTTGCCGATCGTGGAGATGACGCCCACGCCACCCAATTTCATGATGTCGTAGGTGGCGGAATCGTCGCCGGAGTAGACGCAGAAGCCTTCGGGCGCGCCTTCGACGATTGCCTTCACCTGATCAAGGTCGCCGGAAGCTTCTTTCACGGCGACGACGTTGTCGAATTCGTTTGCAAGGCGCAGCGTGGTTTCGGCCTTCATGTTCACCACGCAGCGGCCGGGGATGTTGTACAGGATGATGGGCAGCTCCACGGAGCCGGCAATAGTGCGGAAGTGCTGGTAGATGCCCTCTTGCGGAGGCTTGTTGTAGTACGGCACGACGCACATGAAGCCGTCGACGCCCAGCTTTGCCACATCGGAGGCGAAGCTCACCGTGTCGGCCGTGCAGTTGTCGCCCACGTTGGCGATAACGGGAATGCGGCCGTCAACAGCGGCAACCACAGCTTTGAACAGCTCGATTTTGCCGGGGTAGAACACCGTGGGGCTTTCGCCGGTGGTGCCGTTGATGATAAGCGAGTCGGCGCCGCCCTTCACAAGGCGGTCAGCAAGCTCCTGAGCGCGATCAAGGTCGAGCTCGAGGTTTTCCTTCATGGGCGTGACCATGGCGGGGATCATGCGACCAAAGCGAGGCTGCTCCATCTTATGGCACCTTTCTGTGCAAGCGCGCGACGTGATGCCGTGCGCGGTTTCCTGCTTGAATTCAACAGTCTTGTATTATGCCACGGCACCCTTGCGGGTGCCGTGAAGTCTACTAAATTGTCACGTGAGCGCGCCGATTACGCTTGTGGCGCGACGTTAGCCCATGAAGTTTTCCAGGCCCACGATAAGGCCTTCTTTGTCGCCGACGCTGCGGATGCCTAAAAGCACGCCGGGCATGTAGGACTCGCGGTCCCAGGAATCGTGACGGATGGTGAGCGTCTGGCCCATGGAGCCGAACACCACTTCCTGGCTGGCCACGTAGCCCATGGAGCGCACGGAATGAACCGGCACGCCGTTGATAAGCGCGCCGCGCGCACCCTCTGCACCGGCGATCTCGGTTTCCTTGCCCGGAGCGGTGCTGACGCGGCCGTCGCGCGCCTGCGAGATGATCTCGGCCGTGCGAACCGCCGTGCCGGACGGCGCGTCCTTCTTGTTGCAATGATGGAACTCCAGCACCTCGGCTTCCGGGAAAAACGGCGCTGCCGCTTTCGCGAACTGCATCATGAGCACGGCGCCCGTGGTGAAGTTCGGGGCATAGAACAAGCACGTGCCTGCGGGGGCCAAGGCCGCCAGCTCCGTGAGCTTGTCGTTGGACAGGCCCGTGGTGCCCACGACGCAGTCGATACCGGCGGGAAGCGCCGTGCGCAGATTGCCTTCCACCACCGAGGGCTGCGTGAAGTCGACGAGCACGTCGAATCCGCCTGCGGCTACGGCCTGCTCCACCGTTTCGTACACGGCGAAGGCATCAGATGCCCCGTGGGGATCGATACCGCAGGTCACCTGCATGTCGTCGGCGGCGGTGACGGCGTTGACGACAGCGGAACCCATGCGTCCGGCGAAGCCGGAAACTGCAACGTTGATCATAAGTGCTCCTTAGTGCTTGGGGCCGGCGGCGGTAAGGCGATTGCTGCCGGCGCTTGGCGACACGAAAACGGCGGCCTGCGCTAACAGGCCGCCGAAACACTGCATCTATGCCCTACTGGACGTCGTGACGACGACGCGGGGTGCGGTTGGCGCGGCCGGGGCGCACGTCGCGCTCGGCGTGGCCTTCGTGCTTGCCGCCCTTGTCGTGGTCGCGGCCGCCGCGCTTCTCGCGCGGAGCCGGGGCGCTGCCTTCGGGGGCATCGGGCTTGTCGAGGCGATCGAGGGAAATCTTGCCCGTCTTCGGGTCAACCTCGAGTACCTGGACCTTCACCACGTCGCCCATGGACAGCACGTCCTCCACCTTGCCGACGCGGCCGTTGGCCACGCGGGAGATGTGCAGCAGGCCGTCCTTGCCCGGCGTCAGCTTGATGAAGGCGCCGAAGTCCTTGATGCCCACGACTTCGCCTTCGTAGATTTCGCCGACCTCCGGCTCCTTGACGATGCCCAAGATCATGGCCTTGGCGGCCTCGCCCGCAGGGCCCTCGACGGCAGCGATGTGGATGGTGCCGTCTTCCTGGATGTCGATCTGCGCACCCGTCTCGTCCTGGATGCCGCGGACAACCTTGCCGCCGGAACCGATGACGTCGCGAATCTTGTCGACCGGGATGTGGATGGTCTCGATGCGCGGAGCGGTGTCGCGCAGGCTTGCGCGCGGCTCGGGCAGCTCGGCAAGCATGGCGTTGAGGATGAACGCACGGCCTTCGTGGGCCTGCTTCAGCGCGCGACCAAGGATTTCAGTGGACAGGCCCTTGGCCTTGTTGTCCATCTGCAGGGCCGTGATGCCCTTCGCCGTGCCGCACACCTTGAAGTCCATGTCGCCGAGGAAGTCCTCAAGGCCTTGGATGTCGGACAGGATGACGACGTCGTCGCCTTCCTTGATGAGGCCCATGGCGATGCCGGAAACGGGAGCTTTGATCGGCACGCCGGCATCCATGAGCGCCAACGTGGAACCGCAGGTGGAAGCCATGGAAGAAGAGCCGTTAGACTCCAGAATCTCGGACACCACGCGGATGGAGTACGGGAACTCGTCCTCGGAGGGGATCACCGGCAGAAGCGCGCGCTCGGCCAGTGCGCCGTGGCCGACTTCGCGGCGCTTCGGGGCGCCCATGCGGCCGGTTTCACCCGTGCAGTACGGCGGGAAGTTGTACTGGTGCATGTAGCGCTTGCCCTCTGCCGGATCGATGGTGTCAAGGCGCTGCCACTCGTTGAGCATGCCAAGCGTGGCGATGGAGAGCGCCTGGGTTTGGCCGCGCTGGAACAGGCCGGAGCCGTGCACGCGGGGCAGGTAGCCCGGCACGATGTGCAGCGGGCGAATCTCGTCGGGGCGACGGCCGTCGGCGCGCTCGCCCGTTTCGATGACCATGGCGCGCATGGCGTGCTTCTCAAGCGCCTTGAGGGCGGCGGCGATGTCAGAGCCCCAGGCGGCAAGCTCTTCCTCGCTGAACTGATCGGCCTTGATGCGGGCCTTCAGCTCCTCGACCTTGCCCATGCGGGCCTGCTTGTCGGCGTCTTTCAGGGCGGCGGACATCTCGTCGAAGAACGGGTTCACGCGCTCGTCGATGGACGGATCGGCCACATGGATGGGCCACTCGACCGGCGTGATGTCGCAGCGGTCGAGGAAGCGCTGCTGGGCGCGGCAGAATTCGGCGATGGCCTCCTGGCCGAAGTTCATGGCGCGCAGCATGAGGTCTTCGGTGACCTCGTTCGCGCCGGCTTCCACCATGGAGATGTAGTCGGCCGTGCCGGCGATGGTGAGCTCGAGGTCGGAGGTCTCCTGCTCGGCGTAGGTGGGGTTGACGATGAACTCGTCGGTTTCCGGGTTATGGGCGATGCGCACGCAGGCGGCCGGGCCGTCGAACGGGGCGCTGCCAAGCATCAGCGCTGCGCTGGCGCCTCCGACGCAGATGCAATCGGGCGGGTTCTGGCCGTCGCACACGAGCGTGGTGGCAACGATGTGCACCTCGCGCTTGAAGCCGTCCACGAAGCCGGGGCGGATGGGACGGTCGATCATGCGTGCGGTCAGCGTGCCCTTTTCAGACGGACGCGCCTCGCGCTTGAGGTAGCCGCCGGGGATGCGGCCGACGGAGTACATCTTCTCCATGAAGTCGACGGTGAGCGGGAAGAAGTCGTAGTTCTTTTCTTCCTTGGAGATGACGGCGGTCACGAGCACGGTGGTGTCGCCCTGCGTGACGAGCACGGCGCCGGTGGCCTGCTTAGCCAGTTCGCCCGTTTCGAAGCGGTACGTTTTGCCGAAAAGCTCGAAGGACTCGACGATCTTTTCCATGTGGTGTTCTTTCTTTCTCTTCTGCCTTAACTGCCCTAGTGCAGCTAAGCTTCTTCGGCCTTTCGGTACTTATGGTTCCCTGTGGCCGCGAGCAGGCGCGCCCTTGCACGTCCGACCGCTATGCAAAAGCCCGCGCGGGCTGCGCGGGCTTTCGTTGACTAGATGTTGTCGCGGATGCCGAGCTTCTTGATGAGGGCACGGTAGCGCTCGATGTCGCGTTCCTTGATGTACTTGAGCAGGCCGCGACGCTTACCGATGAGCATCATGAGGCCACGACGAGAATGGTTGTCCTTCTTGTGGGTCTTCAGGTGCTCGGTGAGGTTGCGGATGCGCTCGGACAGGATTGCAACCTGCACGTCCGGATTGCCCGTGTCGTGCTCGTTCGCGCCGAATTCGGCTACCAGTTCTGCCGTACGCTCTTTCGAGATGCTGAGTTTGCTAGGCATAGCTTAACTCCACCTTTCCTGCGGGTCTGCCCCGCCTTCCGTGCAGCTTATGAAAGCTGCGCTCTACCTGCTTTTCGCTGAGATCCATGCAACATGGGAACCAAGTGAAAAGTGTTTGCCGAATGGCAACTTGTCAATTGTATGCGATGACCTGGCGCGTTCGCAAGATGTACCTGAGCGCGTCACAGCATGCGCACATCTTTGCACCGGCCGGCGAAACGAACGCCGCAGCCGCCGTTGTCCCTGGTGCGCTACTCAGTCGCGCGGGCTGCGCGCAGGCCTTGCACCAGCTGATCGGCGCACGACGTGGAGCGGCGTCCGCACGTGTTGCCTTCAAGCACGCTTGCCACCTCGTCGATGTTCTTGCCTTCGATGAGCTTGCTGATGGCCTTCAGGTTGCCGTCGCAGCCGCCGACGAAGTCGACGTGCTTGATGGTGTCGCCATCAAGGTCGATGTGGATTTCGCGCGAGCACACGCCGCGGGGTTGGTAGGTATACATGTGTTCTCCTCTCGTCGATGATGCAAGTATGACAGACGCGATAAGGTTCTTTGCGCGTCTCCTAAAACAATCCGCAGGCGAACAGGAACGCCAGCGATTTGAGGTTCGTGGATGCGTGCATGTGGGCCCAGGCCTGGCATAGGCGCAGCACGCCAAAGACGGACGATTGGTCGATATCCGCGTGCGCGATGTCGGAGAAACGCATGCCCAAAAGCGCGCGGGCCCACGATATGGTGGCGGCGTTTATGCGCACGGCGTCGGGCGTGACGCAGGCTTGGCATTCCACGCCGCCTTCGGCATAGGAAAACGCGATGCCCCGCACTTGTGCGTCAGCCTGTTGCGCGTCGATGGACTGGCCGCACAGGCAGCAGGAATCCAGCGTGGGGCGCACGCCCGCGAACGCGAACGTTTTCAGCAGGTGTGCAGCTGAGATGGCGGGCGCGTGCAGTGCATCGGCGCCATCGAGGGCACAAAGCGCGGCGCTGGTGCATGCGAACAGCTTCGGATTCTCCAGATCGGCTTGCGTGATGCGGTCGAGCAGCTCAAGCATGGGGGTTGCCGCCGCAGTGCGCTCGATGCTTTGCCGTAGCGCACCGTTACCCGCGCAGAGGCGCACTTCCTTCACGATATCAAGCGACCTGCCGCGCGCGAAGAGCACGTCGGCTTCTGCGCCGAGTTCCAACCGGGAAGCGAACTGGCTGGATGGCCGGCGCGCCCCTTTTGCCACGGCCCGCAGCTGACTGCCGTTCTGCGCCAACAGCGAAAAGATCAGGTCGGTCTCCCCTAGCTTCGTTTTGCGCAGGACGATGACGCGCGCCGTGTAGGTTTGCTGCGCCACCGCTATTGGAACGACACGCTGGTGACGTTGTCGGACGAATCAAACGTAATGGTGCCCGAGACTTGCTTGGAGTCGCCGGAAACGCTCAGCGTTTGCCCCAGCACGGTCACCGAGGTTGAAGCGCGGCCCGTTGCGGTGAACGACACGGTGTTGTCGCCTTGATACGTGACGCTATCGACCGACGAAACGGTGAACGCCGAGTTATCGGACGCCTTCAGCGTGTTCGAGGCCAGATATGACCGGGCTGCCTGCGTCAACTCGCTTCCGCGCGATTTTGCGATGTTGATGGTGACGACAGTATCGGATGAAGCCTTCGAGCCAGCTTGCGGATCGCTGCCGAGAAGCGTGCCTTCGGGAACCGTCTCATTATACGTATAGGTGGAAGCGGCTTGAAGGCCAGCGCCTTCGATGGCGGACACGGCCTCGCGGTACGTCATGCCCGTGATGTCGGGAACGGTGTAGGCTTCGGCAACCGTCAGCGTGATGGCCGTGGAAGCCTTCGCTTTTTCGCCTTCACCGGGGTTTACCGACAGCACCGTGCCTTCGGCCTCGTCGGAGCGCTCCGTTGTAACGGTGACGTTTTCAAACCCGCTGTCGGCCAGCGCTTTTGCGGCATCGTCTTGGGTTTTGCCCACCACCGCGGGAACAGTGCGCGACGTGGAGACATGGATGACCACTTCGGAGCCCTCTTCCTGGCGCGCGCCGGCACCTGGATCCATGAGCAGCACCAAGCCTTCCGTGGACTCAGAGGGCACCGTGGTGGCACGCACGGTGAAGCCCTTGTTCTGCAGCAGGTACGTTGCGTCGGACTGCGTCATACCCGTGACGTCGGGAATGACCTTGCCGCCCCACATCTCGAGATAGTACGTGACACCCGCAGCGGCTACCGCGGCAAGAAGGAGCGCAAGCGCGATGATGATGGCGGCTTTCTTGCCGCGGCCGGCGCTTTTGTGCGCATCGGGGGCTTTGAAGTCTTTCTGCTTCGGCGGTTCGACGCCTTCGATGCGCGGCATCTGCATGGTGTCGCCGGCGCTCCAGGCTGATTTCGGCGGCACGTATCCGGGGTTCACCAGGAACTCGTCGAAGCCGGACAGGTCTGCCCCCGTTGTTGGGCGTGGGTCGGGCGCAGTCAGTTTCGGTCCAATGACCTGGGTTTTCTCGGCCTCAAGCGCCACGGAGCGCAGTTCGCGGACGTCAAGCACGTGCGTGCGGTCGTTATCCTTGATGTCAAGGTCGCTTAGGGCGTTTCCTAGATCGCACGTTTCGCTTGCCTCGAGAGATGCTGCTTTAGAGGCATCGTCGGATTCGTTGTTGCCGTTTTCAGCAGCGTTGTCATCTGCGCTGCCTTCTGACTCGTTGGCATCTTCTTCGGGTTTTGCCTCTTCGACGTCGAAATCTTCGTGCTCGGTTTCCGATTCGACTTCATCGTGAGGCTCGTTATCTTCGGTTTCGGGCAGCGGAAGCGCATCATCGATTTCGTCCGCGATTTCTTGTTGGGCAACGGGCTCGTCGTCGTTGAATTCGTCAACGGGCTCGTAGGAGAACGCGCGCTCGGGCGTGGTCATGCCGTAGCCGGAGGCGCTGATGTACGGCAGACCTTCGAGGGCTTTGCTGTCGGCTTGAGTTTCTTCGGGGGCGTTATCGGCCGCAAGCCGCGTTCCGCATTCGTCGCAGAACTTCGCTCCTGAACGATTTTCCGTATGACAATGAGGACAAATCATGCCGAAACTCCTAGCACAAACCTTGCAATCACAATAGCCCTATTGTAGCGAACGCGGCCGGGCCGACCGCGTTCGCTTTGTCAACATGCGCGAAAGGATTACAACCCTTCGCCGTAGCCGAAGCGCCTGATTTGCGTGGCGTCGCGGCGCCAGTTCTTCTTCACCTTCACCATGAGGTCGAGGTATACGCGGGTGCCGAGCAGCTGTTCGAGGTCGGCCCGCGCTTCTTGGCCGATGCGCTTGATGGCCTGGCCGCCCTTGCCGATGATGATGCCTTTCTGCGAGTCGCGCTCCACGTAGATGCGCGCCAGAATACGGTTGAGGTTCTTCGCCTTTTCGTACTCCATGTGCTCGATGGTGACGCCGATGGAGTGCGGTACCTCGTCGCGGAACGTGCGCAGGATTTTCTCGCGGATGAATTCAGCCACGATGACCTCGATGGGCTGGTCTGTTTCCATGTCGGCGGGGAACCATGCCGGGCCCTCGGGCAGGAAATACTCCACTTCCTCGATGAACGCGTCCACGTTGTGGCCCGATTCAGAGCTCAGTCCCACCATGGCGTCCCAGTTGGCCAGCTTGTCGGCGGCTTCGGCCTGCGCGTGAAGTTGGTCTTTCGTGACCAGGTCGGATTTCGACAGCACGCAGATCTTCTTCGCGTGCTTGCAGTGCGGGCCGTCAAGCTGGGCCGCCACCCACTCGTCGCCGCGGCCGACGGGCTTGGAGGCGTCGATGAGCATGGCGATGACGTCGACGTCTTCAAGCGCCTTGAGCGCCGAGGTGTTCAGCTCTTCGCCCAGCGCGTCGTGCGGCTTGTGCAGGCCTGGCGTGTCCACGATGATCATCTGCATGTCGTCGCGCGTGTATACGGCGCGGAAACGGTGGCGCGTGGTTTGCGCCGTGTTCGACGTGATGGCGATTTTCTTGCCCATGATGGTGTTGAGCAACGTGGATTTGCCGGCGTTCGGGCGGCCGATAAGCGTGACGAAACCGGATTTGAAGCCGTCGCCCGAAGGCGGCGCGGCGTGTCCGAAGTAGGCGTCGAGGTCCATAAGTCTCCTTTGAGGGTTGGGTTGCTAGGAAATGAAAAGCGCCAGCAAGCGCGGGGCGAACACGATGATGCCCACCACCAGCGACGCGATGGCGCCAGCAAGCGCCGCGCCGGCCGCGCAATCTTTCGCCTTGCGTGCCAGCTCGTGGTAGCCGGGGCTTGCCAGGTCCACCACGGCTTCAATGGCGGTGTTAAGCGTTTCAAGCGCGAACATCATGCCGATGCACACGATGACGGCAAGCCACGACGCCGTGTCGATGCGCAGCGCGAAGCCGAGTATGATGGCAACAACGGCGAAGCCGGCGTCGATGCGCAGGTTGCGCTCGCCGCGCACGGCTTCGGCAAGGCCGCGTCCTGCGTTTGCGAACGCAGAGCCAAGTTTGTAGCGCTGGCCCTGCCCTTTCGTGTCGGCCGTGCGCACGAAAGGCTTCGTTTCGTTGGCGGGCATGGCTTAACGGCTGTTCCAGGCTTTGAGGATTTCGTCCTCAAGCGCTTCCATGACCTGGGCTTCCTCTTCCACGATGTGGTCGTAGCCGCAGAGGTGCAACAGGCCATGCACGAACAGCAAGCTGATTTCCTGCTCGAACGTAGTGCCGAACTCGTGCGTTTGTAGTTCGGCCACGTCGGGCGCGATGACCACGTCGCCCAGCTCGTACACGTCGTCGAAGCCTTCGGGCACGATGTCGGAAAGCTCGTCTTCCACGCCGTCGCATTCGAACGACAGCACGTCGGTGGGGCCGACTATCCCGCGATACGTTTCGTTAAGGTTCGCAATCTCATCGTCGGTGACGAAGCTTAGGGACACCTCGGTGTTTTCTGGTTTGCGCTGGTGATTCAGCACGAATTGTGCCAGCTCCACCAGCGGCATGTCCTTCAGGTCGTCTTCGCGATAGTCGTAATTAATTTGCACGTCCATGATTTGCCTTCTTCTGCGCGCTGTGCGTTTGCGCGCGATCGTACGCCGAGACGATGGCGGCCACGAGCGTATGGCGCACCACGTCTTTGCCGGAAAACTTGCAGAATGAGATGCCGTCGATATCGCCGAGGATGTCATCGATGCCCTTGAGGCCCGAAACGCCGTGCGGCAAATCGAGCTGCGTGATATCGCCGGTAATGACCATTTTTGACCCGAAGCCCAAACGCGTGAGGAACATCTTCATTTGCTCGGGCGTGGTGTTTTGCGCTTCGTCCAGGATGACGAAGCTGTCGTTGAGCGTGCGCCCGCGCATAAACGCCAGCGGCGCGATCTCGATGACGTTGCTTTCGATGAGCTGCTGGGCGCGCTGCATGTCGGTCATGTCGAACAGCGCATCGTACAGCGGGCGGATGTAAGGATCCACCTTTTCGGAGAGCGTGCCGGGCAGAAAGCCAAGGTTCTCCCCCGCTTCCACCACCGGACGCGTGAGGATGATGCGCCCCACTTCCTTGCGCTTGAGCGCCGCCACGGCCATGGCCATGGCAAGGTACGTTTTGCCCGTGCCCGCAGGGCCGATGCCGAACGTGACGGTGCTGTTGCGAATAGCATCGACATAGTGCTTCTGACCTGCGGTTTTCGGCCTGATAGCCCGTCCGCGGTACGTGAGCAGTATGTCCTCGCGCAGCGCCGTGGGCGAAAACTCCGCATTGCGCAGAAGCTCGATGGCACGGGCGACGTAGCCCGAGTCGGGGACGTCGCCGGCCTCCACGTGCTTAATGAGCTCCGTGAACAAGGCGGTGAGCGATTGGACCTCGATGGGGTCGCCTTCAAGCACGATGGAGTCGCCGCGCACGGTGATGCGCGAGTCGAACGCCTCTTCGATTTGGTGCAGCAGGCAATCGCCCGGTCCGACGACCAGCGCCATATTCACCGATTGCGGCGCGGTCAAGGTGATGTGCGTGTTCTCTGTCATGGGCGCTAGTATAGCACGAGGAATTTCGCGTTTTTGCGGCGCGGCCTGCACGTTCACGGCCTGCACAAGCTAAAGCGTTACGGGCATGAGCGCGCCTGCCTTGGCACCTTCGGGAGCCGACAGCTCGTGGTAGCTTTCCGTCATGGCCACGCCGTTTTCCTCGATGAGCGCCAGCTCGCTGGTGCCAGCTCTGTTTTCTCGATCTTGTTGGCGTAGTTGCTTGGCAAGCGCGCGTAGCGTACGGGCGCGTTCGGCACGCATTTCGTGCGGAACTTGATCGGTGCGCGCAGCTGCGGGCGTGCCCTCGCGCTGCGAGTACGGGAACACGTGGATTTTCGAGAAGCGGCAGCGTTGCGCCACGTCAAGCGTTTCTTGGAAATCCGCGTCCGTTTCGCCGGGAAAACCGCAGATGATGTCGGTAGACAGCGAAAGCTCGGGAAGCTTTGCATACAGCTTGTTTACCAGCGCCTCGAACTGCTGCGCCGTGTACGGGCGGTTCATCTCGGCAAGCACCTTCGTGGAGCCCGATTGCAGCGGCAGATGCAGATGGCGGCAGATGCGGCCGTTCGAGCGAGCCATGACGTCGATGAGCTTGTCGGACACGTCGGCCGGTTCGATGCTTGAGATACGGAAGCGACACGGCGGCTGGCCTGGTTCGTGCACGTCGGCGGTGTCGTCGAGCAACGCCTGCATGAGGCCGTCGAGCATAAGGGCTTCGCCCTGGCCGCCATCGAAGCGATACGACCCCAGGTTGATGCCGGTCAGCACGATTTCGCGCACGCCCGCTTCGGCGAGCGCCTTGCATTCTTCGCGCACATCGCCAGCGTTGCGGCTGGTGGCCCGCCCGCGCGCAACGTGCACGATGCAGTACGTGCAAGCGTTGTTGCAGCCGTCCTGCACCTTCACACCCACGCGCGTGCGAAAGCCGTTGCCAACGGCCAGTGCGTGATATCCCGACTCCAAAGGCCCAACCAGCTGGTCAAGCACTTCATCGACCTGCAGTTTTCCCGCAACATGCACGCGGCCCGGTGCCATGGCCGTGAACGCATCGGCATCGATGGCCGCTGCGCAGCCGGTTACCACCACGTGCGAAGACTCGTTCGCACGCAGGGCATGGCGCACCGCCTTGCGCGTTTTCTTCTCGGCTTCGCCCGTGACGGTGCACGTGTTCACCACGACGATGTTCGCGGCGGCTTCGTCGGTTTCCTGGCAACCGCGTGCAAACAGGCCCGATGCGAACGCATCGGATTCCACGCGGTTGACCTTGCAGCCAAGATTCACGATGGCGAAGTTCATGCGCGCTCCTTTGCGCCCAGCCCGCCCAGTTCATAGAGCACCAGCGCCGGCGCCACGATGCCGGCGGTTTCCGTGCGCAGGATGGAGCGGCCCAGCGATACCAAGCTTGCGTGCGCGTTGCTCGCCAGAAGTGCCTCCACCTCTTCCGGAGCAAGTCCGCCCTCGGGGCCAACAACCACTGCGATTCGTGCTTCGATATGGGGTTTTCCTACATGAGCTAGTGCGCTTGCAAGCGCTTCGTGTAGCACGGCCGTGCCCGGAGCCTCTTCCCAGCACACGAGCACCGCGTCAAAGCCCGCCAGCGCGGCGCACACCGCGGGCAGCTTCATGGGCTGATTCACGTGCGCCAAGCGCGTTTGCCCCGATTGCATGGCGGCGCTTTTGGCGATGGCTTGCCAGCGCTCGGTTTTCGCAGCTGCTTTCTTCGCGTCTACTTTCATGATGGAGCGTGAGGCGGCAAACGGCATGAATTCGGCGACGCCCAGTTCGGTGGCATGGCGGATGACGGTTTCCATCTTGTCGCCCTTCGCCAGGCCCTGCACCAAGCAGACGTGCGGCATATCGCTTGCCTGGTCGAGATGGCCGGCAATGCGCACGACGGGCAGCGCCTCGGCAAACGAGACTACTTCGCATTCGAAATAATCTTGGGCGGCATCGACGACAGCAACGTGTTCGCCCGGGGCAAGGCGCAGCACTTTGGCGTGTTTGGCATCATCGCGCGAAAGCGCAAGCGGAAATTCCGCTTGCGCTTCGTTTGCGAGCACCTGATCGTTTAGAAAGAAGTGTGGAAGAGACACAAAGCTCCTTCGCTAGTTGAACTTGTCGCGCAGCTTCTGCAGCGGCGTGCGCGCCTCGGAAACGTCTTCGCCCAGTTCGTGGGCCAACTGCTCAAGCAGCTCGCGCTGCTTTTTCGTAACCTTCTTCGGCACCACCACGGTAACGTGCACGTACATATCGCCGCGAGCATCGCTGCGGAAGCGCGGCATGCCGAAGCCTTTCACGCGCACGATCTGATCGTTCTGCAGACCCTCGGGGATGCGCACCTTCACCTTTTCGCCCTCGAAGATGCCGTCGACCTCGATTTCGGCGCCAAGCGTTGCCTGGACGATGGACACGTTTGCGCGGCAATGCAAGTCGTCCCCGTCGCGTTCGAAGAACTCGTGGGGCTGGATGCGGCACGTGACGATAAGGTCGCCCGAGCGCGCCCCGCGAAGGCCTGCCTCGCCGAAGCCGGTCAGGCGCAGCTGCTGGGCATCGCGAATGCCCACGGGCACCTCGACGGTGACGCGCTGACGGTCGGGCACGCGGCCCTGGCCTTCGCACTCAGGACACGGGTTGTCGATAGTTTTGCCCGTGCCGTTGCACTTGCTGCACGTGGTGGCCGTTTGCATGTCGCCCAGGAACGTGTGCTGCACGGTGACCACGCGGCCCTTGCCGCCGCACTCGGGGCAGGACACTTCCTTGCCGTTTTCGCCCAGGCCCGTGCCGTCGCAATCCGGGCAAGGCGCCAGGCGGTCGTAGACGATTTCTTTTTTGGCGCCCGTGGCAACTTCCTCAAGCGTCAGGCGCAGGCCAACGCCCATGTCGCGGCCTTCCGTGCGCTGCTGGCGCGCACCACCGCCGCCCGCGGCACCGCCGAAGAAACTGCTGAAAATATCGCCGACGCCGAAGCCACCGCCGAACAGGTCGTCGAAGTCGACGTAGCCGTTGCCGCCATAGCCGCCGCCCGCGGCGCCCGGGACGGTGCCGAAGCGGTCGTACTGGGCGCGCTTGTTGGCGTCGCTGAGCACATCGTATGCTTCGTTGAGCTCTTTGAACTGGTCTTCTGCGTCGGGAGCTTTGTTTACGTCAGGGTGCAGCTCGCGCGCTTTGCGACGAAACGCCTTCTTGATATCCGCCTCGGTTGCGTCGCGGGAGACGCCGAGAACTTCGTACAAGTCCTTCGCCATGGTGTTTCCGTTCTACCTTTCTTCGGGGCGCGGTACGCTGCCGGCCCCTTGTACCACCTAGTTATCGCCTAACGCGGCGCCAGCGATGCGCACCGCGCGAATTACCTTCGAATAGTCCATGCGCGTGGGGCCGATGACGGCCACGACGCCTGCCGCGTCACCACGCCCGTAGCGGCTGGCCACCACCGACACGCCCGAAAGCGCTTCGGCATCGTTTTCCGAGCCGATGCGCACGCTAGGCGCGCCCGTGCATGTTTGCGCCGCATTGTCGAGGATGTGCAGCAGCACCGTGTCGTCTTCAAGCACCTGCATGACGGGAAGCAGCGCCTGCGATTGGCTGAACTCGGGTTGCGCAAGCAGCGACGTTACGCCCAGGCTGTGCGCGCGGGACGTGTCGCCCTCGCGCATGCACGAAAGCACCTCGTCAAGCGTCATGCGCACGAGCGGGTCGCGGAACGCCTCGGCCATGCCCTGCCCCAGGCCGTTTTCGATCTCGTGCAGGCTGTTGCCCGAGAACACGTCGCCGAGCAGGTGCTGCACGCGCGCAAGTTCGTCGCTGGGCACCTCTTCGGCGAATTCCATTTGCCGATTGAACACCTGGCCGTCTTCGGTGACCACCACCACAAGCGCCCGGTACGGCGTGAGCGAAATGAGCGAGACTTGCTTGATGTGCAGGTCAAGCACCGAAGGGGCAAGCACGATGGACAGGCAATCGGTCAGCTGCGTGAGCGCCGACGACGTTTGTTCCACCAAATCGTCAAGCTCCGATGCGCTTTCGCGCAGCTTGTCTGCCGCCTTCCTGCAGCGCTCGTCCTCTTCTTCGCGGCCTTCCTGAGCAAGCAGGTTGTCGACGAACGCGCGATACCCTTGATCGGTTGGGATACGGCCGGCCGAGGTATGAGGCTGCGCGATGTAGCCGCCGTCTTCAAGCACCGAAAGCTCGTTGCGCACGGTTGCCGCGCTGACGCCGAGCTGGTAGCGCTCGGTCAACGTACGCGAGCCCACCGGCAGAGCGCGCGCCACGTATTCCTCGATCAATGCCGCCAACACTTTTTGACGTCGATCTGAAAGCACGCTTCTCCACCATCCTTTCGCATGTGTACCACTCTTTGGTATTCGGTTTCGTAACAGATTATATTAGCAGCCCGGCCGGCGGAGTGCTAATACTGCACCGAATTGTAAGAATTGCGAAGACGAAGGCGCCCGCGTGCCCCGATACGTGGTTACGGAGCCAGGTCAAACAGCGCGCCATACAGGTCGTTGCCGCACAGCCATCCGCGCTCGGTCGGGCGCCAACGGTTGCCCTCGTGCGCCGCAAGCCCCTGCTGAGCAAGCTCTTCAAGCACGCGTTGCACGTCGGGCAGCTGGCTTTCCGCCTGCGTGACCAGCTCATCGGAAACGCCGCGCGACATGCGCATGCCCAGCATGAGGTCTTCCGCGAACATCTCGGCGCGGTTCAGGTCGTCGGTGACCTGTCCGTCTTGCACGCGCATGCGGCGCTGGTCGTTTTGCGTCATGGACGCTGCGCTTTTCCCGATACCCAGGTACGGCACGCCGGTCCAGTAGGCGATGTTGTGCTTGCAGGCATAGCCGGGCTTGGCGTAGCTTGCAACCTCGTAGCGCTGATACCCAGCCGCCTGCAGAAGCCGCGCGGCGACTTCCATGTGCTCGGCTTCGACGTCGTCGTCGGGTTCTTCCATCTGGCCTGAGAGCACCATGGCGTCGAATGGCGTATGCGGCTCGATGGTAAGCGGGTAGATGCTCATGTGCGTTACCCCCTGTTCGATAGCCGTCTGCACGCTGTGCTCAAGGGAAGCGGTGGTTTGCCCCGGAATGCCGCACATCAAATCAACGCTGACGTTGTCGAAACGCTCGTGCGCGGCGGCGACGGCGCGCTTGGCCCCCTCGGCGTTATGCGCGCGCCCAAGCGTAGCCAGCACGTTGTCGTCGAAGCTTTGCACGCCGATGGACAGGCGGTTCACGCCGAGTGCCCAGATGTCGCGCACCATGGCGGGCGTGAGGCTTTCGGGGTTCGCTTCCATGGTGCACTCGACGTCGGGTTCAAGGCGCATGGACAAGCTGAGCGTGTACAACAGCATGGACAGGCGGCTTAAGCCCACGTGCGAGGGCGTGCCGCCGCCCAGGTACACGGTTTCGATGCTGCCAAGTTCCCCTTCGCGGGCTTTGCGGCGGATTTGCAGGCAGAGCTCTTCGATGTATTCGTCGATAAGCGGGCTGTCCTGCTTAACGGCCGCTGTGGCGAAATCGCAGTAGGCGCAGCGCTTCACGCAAAACGGCAGATGCACGTACAGGGCGCGGTAGGGATCATGCATGGGCGCCCGCAATCTCTAGCAGCTCGTCGAACACGACGTCGAAGTCTTCGACGCCTACGCATGCGTTGATTTTCCCGCGCGCCGCCGCGGCTCCGGGAAGACCGGCCATGTACCACATGGCGTGCTTGCGCATGCGCACGATGTTGCGGCCTTCGCGCTGGGCAAGCAGGCGCGCATGGCGCCGCGCCATGGCAATGCGCTGCTCAACCGTGAGCGCTTCGGGCGGGTGCTCACCGGCCAGCGCGGCTTTGGCCTGCGCGAATATCCAGGGGTTTCCCTCGGCCGCGCGAGCAATCATGACGGCGTCGCAGCCCGTTTGCTGCTTGATAGCCGCCGCATCGGCGCCGCACTTCACGTCGCCGTTGCCGATGACGGGGATGCTGACGGCCTGCTTCACGCGCGCAACGGCGCCCCAATCGGAGCTGCCTCGGTACAGCTGCTCGGCAAACCTGCCGTGCACGGCCACCGCGCAGGCGCCCGCCGCTTCCATGCGCCGGGCGAATTCCGGCGCCGTTTCTTGGCCATGCGCCCACCCGCGGCGAAACTTCACCGTTACGGGGTGCTCAACGGCAGCGCGAACCGCACTGACGATGCGTGCGGCAAGGTCGGGGTCGCGCATAAGCGCGCTGCCGTCGCCTTTCGTGACGATTTTGCGCGCCGGGCAGCCCATGTTGATGTCAAGATATGCCAGCGAATCCCCCATGGCTTGCTCGATCCACGCCGCCTGCGACGCCATGACGTCAGGCTCGTGGCCGAACAGCTGCACGGCCACCACGTCTTCACCTTGCGCCAGGTCAAGCAAGTGGCGCGTTTTCTCGTTTGCATAGGAAAGGCCCTTCGCGGACACCATTTCGGTGTAGGTCAGATCAGCGCCCTGCTCGCGGCACAGCGTGCGAAACGCCATGTCGGACACGCCGGCCATAGGCGCCAGCAGCAGCTGATGGGATGCGAAAAAATCGTACATACGTCCTATCCTGTACCGACCGCACAAGGCGCGGCCGACCACTTCGTGCGCGAATGCCAAATGGTTGCGAAAGCCGGAACCCATGGGCTTTCACAACCCCGGCTCCGGCTTCATGCGTTACAACGATGAGAGAATGCCTACGCCCGACACCAGCGTGAACACCAGCAAGCAGACAAGCGCGACGACCACGACCACGCAACCGCAGCCGGCCGCCTTCGTGCTGCCGCCTTGCGCGCGTTCGAGCTCGGCTTTCGCCTTGTTCTCGTCGAATGCGTCGTCAAGCCAGCTTCCCTCTTCGCGCGAACTTTTGCTCATATGACCCAAGTCCTAATCGTCAACCTTCAAAATGGCCATGAACGCCTCTTGCGGCACTTCCACGTTGCCGATGGCCTTCATGCGCTTCTTGCCTTGCTTCTGCTTTTCCAGCAGCTTTCGCTTGCGGCTGATGTCGCCGCCGTAGCATTTCGCCAGCACGTCTTTGCGCTTGGCTTTCACCGTCTCGCGCGCCAGCACGCGGCCGCCGATGGCGGCCTGGATGGGCACTTCGAACATCTGACGTGGGATGATGTCCTTCAGCTTCTCCGTAAGCACGCGCCCGCGCTCATAGGCTTTGTCGCGGTGCACGATGAAGCTGAGCGCGTCGATGGGCTTGCCGGAAAGCAGGATGTCAAGCTTCACCAGGTTCGACGGCTTGTACCCATCGAAGTCGTAGTCCAGGCTTGCGTAGCCTTTCGTGTTCGACTTCAGCTTGTCGAAGTAGTCCATGATCAGCTCGGACAGCGGAATCTCCCACAGCATCTCCACCGTGTGCTGCGACAGGTAGTTCATGGTAACGAACGTGCCGCGGCGCGCCACGGTAAGGTCCATGACGGCGCCCACGTAATCGGGCGGGATGAGGATCTTCGCCTTGAGGTAGGGTTCCTCGATGCGCTCGATCTCGCCTGGGTCGGGCATCTCTTGCGGCGAGTGCAGGCTGATCATCTGGCCGCCTTGGCGGTACACGTGGTACTCCACCGACGGCGCCGTGGCCAGAAGGTCCAGGTTGAACTCGCGCTCCAGACGCTCCTTCACCACTTCCATGTGTAGCAGGCCCAAAAAGCCTACGCGGAAGCCGAATCCCAGCGCGTGGGACTTTTCCGGCTCCCAGATAAGCGCCGGGTCGTTGAGCGACAGCTTCTCGAGCGCCTCTTTGAGCGGCTCGTACTGGTCGGAGTCGATGGGGAACAAGCCCGTGTACACCATGGGCTTGGCCTCGCGGTAGCCAGGCAGCGGCTCGTCCACGCCGCCTTCGGCCAGCGTGATAGTGTCGCCCACCTTGACATGCGACAGGTCTTTCAGGCCCGTGACCAGGTATCCTACCTCGCCCACGGAAAGCTCGGGCAGCGGCTCTTCCACGGGGTGGCGCGCACCGACCTCTTCGGCCTGGATGACCTTGCCCGATGCCATAAGGCGCAGCTTCTGGCCTTTGTGCATGGAGCCGTCCACCACGCGCACCAGCGCCACGACGCCGCGGTACGGGTCGAAATAGCTGTCGAAGATGAGCGCGCGCAGCGGTGCGTCGGCGTTGCCCTGCGGCGCGGGGATGTTGTACACCACCGCTTCCAGCAGGTCGTGCACGCCCACGCCCGTTTTGCCGCTTGCCAGCACGGCGTCGTCTGCCGGGATGGCAAGGCCGTCCTCGATTTCGGCCTTCACGCGCTCGGGCTCGGCGGAGGGGAGGTCGATCTTGTTGATAAGCGGGATGATCTCCAGGTTGGCGTTCATGGCCATCATGGCGTTGGCCACCGTTTGCGCCTCGACGCCCTGCGTGGCGTCCACCACCAGCACCGCGCCTTCGCATGCGGCCAGGCTGCGGCTGACCTCGTACGTAAAGTCGACGTGGCCGGGCGTGTCGATGAGGTTGAACTGGTACGTTTCGCCGTCATCGGCCGTGTAGCTGACGCGCACGGCCTGGCTTTTGATGGTGATGCCGCGCTCGCGCTCGATGTCCATGCTGTCAAGCAGCTGCGCCTGCATGTCGCGGTGCGCCACCGTGCCCGTCATCTCGAGGATGCGGTCGGACAGCGTGGACTTGCCGTGGTCGATATGGGCGATGATGCTGAAGTTGCGAATATGCGAAGGGTCGGTCATGGCCTCGGCTTTCATATAACGGGCGCGCAGCGACTTTGCACGCGGCTGCGCGATTTTGCGTTTCGCTCGATTCTATCAGGGTTGCAGGCGAGCTTGCCGGCCAAGCACTACAATTCCACGTCAGCGGCGCCGGCCGCCTGCGCGCTTACCGTGACCAGCTTCGCCTTCACCTGGCCATCGTTGGTGCACACGGCCCACGTGCCTTCGGGCAGCGTGATGGTGGCCTCACCCCCCGACACGGACTGCGTGGACGTTTGCTCGGGCACGAACTTCGACCCGTCTTCGGAGATGAACGTCGGCTTGCAGATGATCACCTGCGAAGCGTCCGTTTTCACGTGCACCTCGCCAGTGGATTGGGCGGCCGATTCCGGTTGCGCCACGTCATAGGTTTGCTTCTCGTCGGAATGGCACGACGCGCATGCCTTTCCCTGGTCGATGATCTCGTGCTGTTTCGCGCCGCAGCCGGCAAGGCCGCACGCACCGACGGCAAGCGCCGCCGCGCACGCCGCGGCAAGAACCTTCGTCCGCATTATGGAAAACCCCTTTTCTTCCGTTTGCATCGAACGAAAATGTGCATTCCTCTGCACAAGTTTCAAAATGTCTGTGCGCTTGCGCGCAACATGCGGTATTCTATCGCATTGCGTATCCGGCGCGACGTTCGCTCACAAAACGTGAAAGCGAATCCGCAGACAAGGCTGCACGAAGGATAGTCGTAGTGCCGGGTGGCCGATTGGCTTACCTGAACGGGAAAACCTGACCGTTCCGCATATGCACCTTCTTGAAAGGTTTACGCCTGATGGCGGCATATGCCAATCTGTCATCCGCGCATTTCACTCCTTTTGCCTGCCGGTTTCGCAGGAAGGTCCTGAAGGGCACACCACGTATCGAAGGAGTTTCGAAATGGCAAACATCAAGAGCCAGAAAAAGCGCATCGTCACCAACGAGAAGTCCCGTCAGCGCAATCGCGCCTGCAAGTCCGAGCTGAAGACCGCCGTGCGCGCTGCTCGCGAGGCCGTTGCCGCTGGCGACGCTACCGCCGCTTACGCCAAGGCGCTGTACGCCTGCCGTCTGTTGGACAAGGCCGCTTCCAAGGGCATCATCCACAAGAACCAGGCCGCGAACCGCAAGTCCGGCATCATGAACCTGGTGAACACCATCGTCACCGACGAGGTGCGCGCCGCTTACGTGAAGCCCGAGGCTAAGAAGCAGGAGTCCAACGGCAACAAGAAGGCTGCTCGCAAGGCTGAGCGCGTTGCTGCCATGAAGGCCGCTTCCGAGGCCAAGGCGCTGCGTCGTGCCGAGCAGCTGAAGCAGGAAGCTGCTGCCGCCGAGCGCAAGGCCAAGGCTGCTGCTGAGGCTGCCGCCGCCGAGGCTGAGGCCGGCGAAGGCGAAGAGGCTGCTGAATAGCCCGCTGCTTTAGTTTGAGTGCGAAACGCCCCGGATTTCCGGGGCGTTTTTGTGTTTGGGACGGTTGAGATGGGAACTGGGGGTGCCGGCAGGGAACGTGGGGACATGATGTGGGGGCTTCTTGCTTGCTTGGTTTGGTTGCAACTTCCCTGCTCAGCTGGCGTCTTACGCCATTCCTGATTTCTGCGAACGGGAAAGCAGCTGCGGTATTGCTACCTTAGCGCCGTTTGGCGGTGACACCGACCACCCATTCGCGAAATGC
This sequence comes from Senegalimassilia sp., assembly GCF_977052095.1. Classification (NCBI taxonomy): domain Bacteria; kingdom Bacillati; phylum Actinomycetota; class Coriobacteriia; order Coriobacteriales; family Coriobacteriaceae; genus Senegalimassilia; species Senegalimassilia sp. The sequence continues at coordinate 37,763 of NZ_CDRSTZ010000006.1, read as the reverse complement.
GGCATCGGGATCTGCGCCGCTTTTCATGGCCTGCTCGGTGTTCCGCGCGCTGATGAGCGCTGCGCGCAGCTCGTCTGCAGTAAAGCGGCGCGCGCAGGACACGTGGTCTTTCACTTGCCAATCCTGCTTCGGCCGCGCCTTCTCGTTCGCGATTTTCGCGTAGTCGGTGAGGGCGGCGGCGAGCGCGCGCGGCGTGGTGTTGCCGCGCGCCGCCATGCTTTTCGCGCAGATGAGTTCGCGCAGGCGCGCCGTGCACATGGGCATGAGCGCATAGGGCGACACCGAGCGCATGCGTTGCAAAAGCAGCAGGCAGCGGGCTGTGTCGCGCGCGGCGAACGCGTTCACGAAATCCCATGGCTTTGCCTCGGCCGTGCGGCTGACCAGCTGCAGCACCTCTTGCTCGCCGACGGCGGCCGTGCCGGTGTGCGCCAGCGCAATCTTCTTGATTTCGGCATCCAGATGCACGGTGCCTTCGCCGACCAAGCTTACGAGCGTGGCAGCAGCGCCTTCCGAGAACGTGACGCCGTGGCCGACGGCCATGGAACGCACCAGTTTCGGCAAGTCGCGCGCCTTCGGGGGTGCGCAGTCGATGACGGCGGTTTTGCCGTGCTTGGCCACTGCTTTGTACAGCCGCGTGTTCTTCGCCAGCTTTTCGGCTACTAACGCCAGCACCGTGGACTCGCACGGTGCATCAAGATAGGCAACGATAGGCTCGGAATCGGCTTTCTTGAGGTTGTCGACGCCGCGCACCTCCACCAGGCGCACATCGGATGCGAACGGGATGGTGTTGCAGGCGTTCACCACGTCGTCGCCGGTGAATCCCGCGCCTTCGAACACGTCGGAGTTGAACGACAAGTCGCCCATCTTCGACAAGCGTTCTCGCAGGCGTTTCATAACGGCGTCGCGTTTGAGCGCGTCTTCGCCGTTGATGAGGTAGACGGGCAGCAGCGCCGCCCCGGTATGTTTCGTATCAGTCATGCGGCCATTCTACCGCAGGCAGCTTACCTCGATGGCACGTTCCGTGAATCTGCAGACCACGTCCCCATGCTCGTCGGTGCGCAGTATGGTGCTTCCAGCAGCTTGCAGGGCGTCAAGGGTGTTTGCGGCGGGATGGCCATAGCGGTTGTGAGCACCCACCGAGACGAGCGATATTTCGGGTTGCAAGGTACGAGCCTGCTCTTCGGTCAGGGCGTTTTTCGATCCGTGGTGCCCTACTTTGTAGAGGTCAACATCTCCAACGCTCCCGTTTTCAATCATGGCCGCAAGCTGGTCGTGCTCGGCGTCGCCCACAAGCAGGCTTCGCCACTCCCCTTGCCCGTCTCCGTTGACGTCCGCATCTGCCAGAAGGCACACGCTGTCGGCGTTGCCGCCTTCGTCAGTGAATGCTGCTGGCCAGACGCAGGTGAGGGTTAAGAACCCTGCAGTTATGGCGTCGCCTTGAGACAACCCTGCTATGTTGTGCTCGCCTACCAGCTGGCAAGCGTTGTTTCGCAGGGTGCAGCACGATGCGCATGCGCAGGTGAGCGCATCGTTTGCTACCAGCACGCGATTGGTTTGCACGACGCCGCGCAGCGAGGTGAGCGAACCCATGTGGTCGTCGTCGGGATGCGTGATGACGATGGCGTCAAGGTGGGCAATGCGTTGTCGCGCCAGCGCTTCTCGCAGCATGTTGTCCTGGTTACCGGTATCGATGAGGATGGCCTTCCCTTTGCTGCGCACGAGGATGGCATCGCCCTGCCCTACATCAAGCGCAATGATTTCCGTTGCTCCGTTTTGGCCGAAAGCAACAAGCAACGCGCCAACGAGCAAACAGCCGGCAACGCTAGCACAAGCCCATCGAAGGTTGCGGTGCCGGCGCTTCTTCGTGCTTGGCGTTGGCCACCACAGCCACAGCGCCGCAGCGCAAGCGAAGCCTAGCGCCAGCGCGGCACCTAAAGACAAGGTGACGGGTATGCTGGCATACGGGATACACGCTACTGCGTGCGTGACTGAGCGCAGCAACCAGGCTAGCCCGCAGGCCACCGCAGCCATGCACCCTGCGGTGGCAGGAACCGCAAGCGCCGCCATGCTGCAAAGGATGCCGGCCGTGCATACCGGCCCGAAGAGCGGGCCTGTTGCCATATTCGCAAGCGGTGCCACCAGGGGAAGCTGGGAAAACAACGCAGCGGACAGGGGTGTTGCTAAAACCGAGGACGCCAACGTCAGCGCAAGGGCTTCGCGCGCAAAAGCGGGAACCCGTGGTGCCAGGCGCTCGATCCAGCGATTGATGAGCGAGCCGAACAGGACGATGCCCAACGTGGCGAAAGCCGACAGCGCAAACGAAGCCGATAGCGCCGCAAGCGGGTCGAGCGCGATGAGGCCCGCCATGCAAATGGATAGCGAAGACAACGAAGAGGCCCGCCGCCGCGCCGTCCAAGACAACAGCCCCGCAATGGTCATCACTGCCGCACGAACAGCGGAAACCGGGACGGCGGTCAACACAAGGTAGGCGAGCACCAGCGATATTTGCAGCGCCATCGATAGGTTGCGTGGTAGCCTGAGCAGCCGGACGGCCGATGCAACGAATGCGACCATGATAGATAGATGAGCACCCGATACGGCCACGACGTGCGCTAACCCGCTGACCTGGAAGTCTCGGTATGTTTCCTCGTCAAGTGCGCCGCGCCATCCGCATACCAGCGCGGCGGCAAGTCCGTTGTCGATGCGTTGCGGCTGCGTCAGCAGGGTTATTGCCTGTTGCCGTATGGCGGTTAGCATGCCAAGGACGTCTGCTCGTCCAACCTGTTCGCACGTGCGCAGCTTGACGTTTGCCACGGCGCCCTTCTGCCAGCAATACGCTTCACGTGTTTGCGATGGGGCGCTTACGGTGCCATAGCCTTCGAAAACGTTTCCATACGCTACCGTTGGCGTATCTTTAGGAAACGATACCGTCGCCACAACCGACGCTGAAGAGCTCTCGGCGGTAACGCGCGCCAGGCACGATGTTCCAAAAGAGCCGCTTGAGCCGTCTGCAAGCGCAACAATGGAAAGGCGCCCTTGCATGTTTTCCGCCGCGGCTTGTTGAACGTGCAGCGTGGCAGCTTTTGCGCATCCGAGTGCGCCACCAGCTAGCAATCCGATGGCCAGCATCCAAGTAAGCGCGAGCTTTCGTCTTCGCCACCACAGTAACAGCAGCGCCGACGCTGCAATCCCATTGGCTAGGGCAGCGGCAATGCATGCGATGGCTTCTGCCTGCATAGTCAACGTCAGCGTCGCGGCGCTTCCAGCCCACAATCCTACGGCAAGCGCCAGCGTAACGGGGATGGTGGGACACGCGGGAAACGCGCGCGAGGTAAAGTCTTGCTGTTCGAGTGCGAAACCATCGTTGAGCAACTCGCTTTGGGCAATTGCTACCCTACGCATATCGAATCGGCCAGTGAAGCGAACTTCTTGTCCCCTATGCCTGATACGCGCTTGAGGTCTTCGATGGTTACGAACGCGCCATTCGCTATCCGATCGTCGACGATGCGTTGAGCTAACGCCGGTCCCACGCCGTTGAGCTGCTGCAATTCGTCTGCCGTAGCGCTGTTGATGTTGACTTTGCCTGGCGCAGCGAAAGAGGTGTTTGCGGAAGCGGCCGATGGGTCGATGCCTTGACCAGGCTGATCAGATGCTGCCTCCGGCACGATAATCTGTTCACCATCGGTCACGACGCGCGCCAAGTTCAGGGCATCGGCTGCCGCCGCATCGGCAAACCCGCCTGCGGCATCAATGGCCTGCTGTACGCGGCTTCCTGCCTGAAGCTCGTACAGGCCTGGCGCGGCAACTGCTCCCCCGACATGCACGAACACGCTTTCCTTAGCCGCTGCTTCGCTGTCCTCGGAAGCCTTTTGCGCCGATGCGTCTTCCTTATGCGAAATGGTGAAATCGCCCGCATTCGAGCCTAAGGCCGAAGCGATGCCGAATCCCGCAAGCGCCAGCACCACCAGCACCGCGGCCGTTATGCCGATCATGACGGGCAGCTTCACACCACCTATATGCAACTTGGCGCGCAGCGAATCTGCGTAGCGAACAAAGTCCATGCCGAAGGCTCCTTTCTGGTTGCGGAGCCAAGCCTAGCGTACGAACCTTGCAGACCTTATGCCGATATCAGCGCCTATAGCACGCGCAACCTTGCAGCTTTTTACGCTTGCCGCGCATCGTAAGCCCCTCCGCAATCACCCATGGCGCACACCTCGCTATACGCAGGCAGCACGTCTTGTACTCGTTTTCGCAGGTAATCGCGCCAAAACAAAAGCCGCCGGCTTATAACCGGCGGCTTGATCATCTGATACGGGGCGTAACCCTACACTTGCGCTTTGCGAGCTTTCTTCGGCTTGTAGCCCGGGCAGCGGTAGTCGTGCGGCTCGGCGGCGTCCGCAATCTCGGGCACCCATTCGTCGATGGGCAGCAGCGCTTCGGCGGCAAGCACGTCTTCAAGCTGCGCGTGCGTTTCGGGGCTGCGCGGCATGAACAGTGTGCAGCAGTCGGGCGCGTCCTGCGATGAGATTTCGAACGTGCCGGCCTGCTGGGCCATGTCGATGATCTCAAGCTTGTCGGTGCCGATAAGCGGGCGGAACACGGGCAGCTCGACGGCTGCGTCGGTGCAGCGGATGTTGTCAAGCGTTTGCGAGGCAACCTGGCCCAGACTTTCGCCGGTGACCAGCGCCTTCGCGCCTTCGCGCCTGGCGATTTCCTGCGCTACCTTGAACATAAGGCGGCGATACATGATGACGCGCAGCTGCGGCGGCACCTTCAGCGATATTTCACGCTGATAGTCGCCGAACGGCACTACGTACACGCGCGCAATGCAACCGGTCTTCTCCAGCACGTGCGCGATATCGTCGACCAGGTACTCGCTGGTGTCGGACGTTTGCGGACGGCCCGAAAAATGGACGCCGATGCACACGGCGCCGCGGCGCGCCATGCGCCACGTGGCCACCGGGGAGTCGATGCCGCTTGAAAGCAGGCAGGCCACCTTGCCCGAGCTTCCCACCGGCAAGCCGCCCACGCCGCGTACGCTGCGCGCATATACGTATGCAGCGTTCTGCACAACCTCGACGCCAACAACGACGTCGGGGTTTTTCATCTGCACCTTTTTCTCGGGATGCGCCTCGCACAGCGCCGCGCCGATGATGCGGTTCATGTCCATGGAACCGACTTCGAAATCCGTATGGTTGCGGCGCGCCTGCACCTTGAAGCTGGTGAAGTCGTCCACATCGGCCATGGCGGCCAGCGCCGCTTCTTCCATCTGCTTCAGATCGCGCTCGCACTTGTAGCCCGACGAGACGCGCGCCACGCCCGGAACCTTGCGGATGAACTCGGCGCAGCGCTTTTCCGTTTCCCAATCGGTGCCTTCGCGCAAGAACACGCACAGGCGACCCGAGATGCGGTGGATGGTGACGATGTCGAAATCGGTGAGCAGCGCCTCGAGGTTTTTCAGCAGGCGCATCTCAAACGTGGAGCGGTTGTGGCCCTTCAGTCCGATCTCGTGATAATGCACCAGGCAGATACGCTGGAATTCAGTCATGACAGGTCCTTCAGGTGAAGCGGCATGCAGGGCCGCGGTTTCGCGAAAAGCGCGGCGGCGCGTGCTGCCAAGGGATAAGCGTTCACAGCAAAAGCCCCCTGACACGTTGCCTCTGAACTGGAGGTTCACCGTGCGATTTCACGCACGTGCTTCCAGGCAGAACAAGGTGCCAGAGGGCTTGACGGCGGGAAACCCGCCGCAATGATTACCAGACGCGGACTAGTGGTTCTGCGCGTCGATGGTTTCGGGGTCGTAGGACACGTCGCCACGAGCGATTTCGGCAAACGCCATGGACAGCGGCTTCTTGTCGGCAGCCTTGGCGATTTCCACGGCCGTTTGCAGCTGGATGGCGCGATCGCGCTGGCCACGCATCATGTCGTTGATGTCGTGGGCGCGCTTCGACGCCAAAGCGCACAGCAGGAAGCGGTCGTTGTCCGTCTCGTTGAGAAGGTCGGTGATCCTGGGTTCAATGATGCTCATACGGTTTCTAACCTCGCGTTTTCTCGGCTTGTTCGTTGACGTAGGAAACGAGGGCGGCGCACGCCTCGTCCAAATCATCGTTCACAAGCTGTATATCATACTCCATTTTCCGAGAAAGCTCCACCTTTGCAGCGGAAAGACGCTGCTCGATGACCTCCTCGGTTTCGGTTCCGCGGCCGCGCAGGCGCGCTTCAAGCACTTCCATGGAAGGCGGCTCGATGAAAATGAGGTGCGCCTCGGGCACCTTCTCGCGGATTTGGAATGCGCCCTGCACATCGATTTCCAGGATGACCTGCTGGCCAGCCGCCATGTGCTCGGCTACGCTTGCGCGCGGCGTACCATAGCGGTTCGAGCTGTACTCGGCCCACTCAAGCAAGCCGTCGGTATCGATGAGCTGCTGGAATTGCTCGGGCGTTTTGAACTGGTAGTGAACGCCGTCGATCTCGCCTTTGCGCGGCGCGCGCGTGGTTGCCGAAACGGACACCCACGCATCGGGAACCGCCTGCACAAGTCGGGCCACCAAGGTGCCTTTACCAGCACCCGATGGCCCGGAGATGACGAACAGGTTGCCGCGACGCACGAGCTAGCCCAGACGCTCCAGCAGCGCAGACTGCTGGCGCTCGCCCAAACCGCGCAGACGACGGCTTTCAGCGATCTGGAGCTCCTTCATAACCTTCTCGGCCTTGGCCTTGCCGTAGCCAGGCAGCGTCTCGATGAGCGTGGAAACCTTCATACGACCGACGACCGGGTCTTCCTTCATATCGATGACCTGAGCAAGCGTCAGCTTGCCAGCCTTAAGGTCGTCACGAACCTGCGCGCGCTTGATGCGAGCAGCCTTGGCCTTTTCAAGGGCCGCCTGACGATCTTCAGCGCTGAGTTGAGGAATAGCCATCAGTAATCTCCTTCGTGTTCTTCAAGCGTTGCCGTGATACTAGCACGTCACGCGACAACGACAACCTGTCATTCGAGCAAACCACAAAAAAGTTTTCGCCAAAACACGGCCTGCACCTCGGATTTCTTTGAAACCGAGTGCGCGAGGCGCCATTGTAGGGCAACGACGACGCTTGCGCAAACGCGTAGGCTTCGCGTCATGAACGCGTTACCGAATCTCCCTAATCAAGCTCGGCAACAATGGCGTCGAAGGCGGCGGCGGGGTCTGCGGCCTGCGTGATGGGGCGGCCGATGACGATGTGCGATGCACCGTTGGCGAACGCCTGCGCGGGCGTGGCCACGCGGCTTTGGTCTCCAAGGGCGGCGCCGGCCGGACGCACGCCGGGCGTGACGATGTAGCCTTCGGGGCCCAGCACGTCGCGCAGCATGGAAGCTTCCTGGGGAGACGCCACAACGCCAGAAATGCCGGCGCGTTTTGCCTGCTCAGCAAGCACGTTGACCTGTTCGGCCATGGGGCGGGTGACGCCGGTGTCGGCAAGCGCGGCCTGACTCATGGACGTCAGCACGGTGATGCCGAGCGTGACGGGCACCTCGAAGCCGTATTCGGCAGCAGCGCGCTCGGCGCCTTTCTGCGCCGCGCTCATCATGGCCACGCCGCCAACGGTGTGCATGGTCATCATGTCGGCGCCAGAGGCTGCAGCCGAATACGCCGCGCCCTCGACCTGGTGCGGAATGTCGTGGAACTTCAGGTCCAAAAACACCTTGAACCCGCGCTCCTTCAGCGCATACACCACCGCCGGGCCGTTGGCATAGAACAGCGTCATGCCAACCTTCATCCATTTCGCCTTGCCCTGCAGCTTGTCGGCCAGGTCGAACGTTTCCTCGATGTCGCAGTCAACGGCTACGATGACGCGGTCGCGCGCGGGGATGTCGGAAAACGAGGTTAGCATTGCAAAGCTCCAATCAGTTCGTTGACGTCTTTGACGCCATGACGCTCGCAGTACTCGGCGATGCCGTCGATGACGTCAATGGTTGCCTGGGGGTTCACGAAGTTCGCGGTGCCGACGGCCACGGCCGTGGCGCCGGCAAGCATGAACTCCACCGCATCGGTACCGCACGCGATGCCGCCCATACCCAAAAGCGGAACCTTCACGGCGTTGTGGCACTGCCACACACAGCGCAGCGCCACGGGCTTGATGGCGGGGCCGGAAAAACCGCAAAGCGGGCGCGCCGTGACGGTGCGGCGGCGCTCGGCGTCGATGGCCATGCCCATGAGCGTGTTGATCAGCGAGATGGCGTCGGCTCCGGCAGCCTCGGCGGCGCGCGCGATCTCGGCGATATCGGTGACGTTCGGCGTGAGCTTCACGATAAGCGGGCGCTTCGTGGCGGCGCGGCACATCCCCACCACGCGCTCGACGGATTCGGCGTGCGTGCCGATGGTCATGCCGCCGGCATCGACGTTCGGGCAGGAGATGTTCACCTCGTATGCGTCGACGGGCGCGTCTTCAAGCGCCTCGATGACCTGCACGTATTCGTCGAAGCTGTGGCCGGAAACGTTCACGATGGTGGTGGCGCCCACCTCGGCCAGCCACGGCAGCTCGTGGGCCTTCAGGTGCGCCACGCCCGGGTTTTGCAGGCCGATGGAGTTCAACATGCCGCTGGCAACCTCGGCGATGCGGGGGCATGCGTTGCCCTCCCAACCGTTGAGCGACACGCCCTTCGTGGTGACGGCGCCCAGCGCGCTGACGTCCACGAAGTCGGCGTATTCGCGACCTGCGGCAAACGTGCCCGACGCGGTGGTGACGGGGTTCTTCATGGCAAGCCCGCCCAGGTTCACGGCCATGTTCACGCTGGTAGGAGCGCTGGTTTCGGGAAGCAGCTCGTTTTCAGTCATCTACCACACCACCTTTTCGGCATCGAACACGGGCCCGTCGATGCATGAGCGGCGCTTGCCGTCGACGGTGTCGACGACGCACGACAGGCACGCGCCCACACCGCAAGCCATGCGCTTCTCCATTGAGATTTGGCACGGCACGCCCGCCTGCGCGGCCTGACCGACCACGATCTTCATAAGCGGCTCGGGGCCGCAGCACGCCACATAGTCGTAGCGTTCGCCGTTAACGCCCGCGTCAAGCGCTTCTTGCGAAAGCGAGGTGCAGAAGCCGGCGCGGCCGAACGACCCGTCGTCGGTAGCCACGGCAACGCTGCCGTTGACGGTTTGCTGGTAGCGCTCAAGCGTCACCAGGGCCGCCTGCGTCTGCGCGCCCAGCACCACGTCCACGCGCACGCCGGCGGCCACCAGTTCCTGGCACAGCATGAACAGAGGGGCTGCGCCCACGCCGCCAGCCACCAGCAGCGCGCGCTTGCAGCCTTCCGGCGCATTCCAGCGACGGCCAACGGGCCCGATGAGCTCGCTTTGCGGTTCGGCGTCGGCAGCTTCGGGCGCCAGACCCGCCAGATGGTTCGTGCCGAATCCGACGGTTTGGTACAGCACGTCAAGCGTGCCGGCAGCAGCATCGGCCGCGTACACCGAAAACGGGCGGCGCAGGATATGGCCCTCCATGCCAGGAATCTTCATATGCACGAACTGACCGGGTTCGATGGCGGCCGCGATAGCCGGCGCCGAAAGCGTCATGAGATACAGATTCGGGCCCACGCATCCGTTGCTTAGAATGCGCGCCCGCTCGTTCACAAGCGCCACGGGGCTCCTTCCCTCGTTGGATGGCCGCGCCTGCGGCCGGATACATTGCCAGCGATTGTATCATTGCTGCAGCTAGATGGCGCAAAGTGGCCCTTGAAACGGCAAACGAACACGAAAAAGGGACGCTTGCATGCAAGCGTCCCTGTAAAGCATTGCGCGGGGCGGAAAAATTACGCGGTAAGCGCAGGGCCGAGCGACAACGTGTGCTGCGGCAGGTCTTGCAGCGCGATGACGGTCAGGCCGTTTTCGCGCGAGGCCTCCATGCCGGCCACCATGGCCTGCGCGCCGGCGAGGTTCGTGACCTGCGTGATGCCGTGCTTGACGGCCTCGGTGCGCAGCTCGTAGCCATCGTTGCGCGTGGCGTGGCCGAACGGCGTGTTAATCATAAGCGCGATCTGGCCACCCACCAGCATGTCGCGCACATTTGGCGTACCCTCGTGGATCTTCTTGACCGTGGTGCAACCGACGCCGGCGGCGCGCAGCGCGCGGGCTGTGCCATCGGTGGCCACGATATGGAAGCCCAGGCGCACGATGTCGCGCGCGATGGACACGATGGGACGCTTGTCGTGGTCGCACACGCTGATGAACACCGTGCCGCCTTCAGGCAGCTTGTAGCTAATGGCTAGCTGCGTTTTCGCGTAGGCGCATGGGAAGTTGTACGCGATGCCCATGACCTCGCCCGTCGACTTCATCTCGGGACCCAGCACCGTGTCGGCGCCCGGGAAACGGCCGAACGGCATGACGGCCTCCTTCACGCTGAAGTGGTCAAGGCGGCGCTCATCGGAAGGCAAATTCAGGCTGGCGATACTCTCCCCCGCCATGATGCGCGCCGCGGCCTTCGCCAGAGGAACGCCCGTAGCCTTCGACGCGAACGGCACGGTGCGGCTGGCGCGCGGGTTCGCCTCGATCATGTAGATGACCTGGTCTTTAATGGCGAATTGGATGTTGATGAGCCCCACAACGCCCAAACGCAGCGCCAGGCGGCGCGCAATGGCGCGCAGCTGGGCCTGGATGGCGTCGGACAGCGCAAACGGCGGCGTGCAGCAGGCCGAGTCGCCCGAGTGGATGCCGGCCATCTCGATGTGCTCCATAATGGCGCCCACCCATACCTGGTTGCCGTCGCACAACGCGTCGAGGTCAAGCTCTACGGCGCCTTCCAGGAAACGGTCAAGATACACGGGATGGTCGGGCGTGATTTTGGCGGCCTCGGCCATGTACTTTTCAAGCTGCGAGCCGTCGTAGACGATGCCCATGCCGCGCCCGCCCAGCACGTAGCTGGGACGCACGAGCAGCGGGAAGCCGATTTGATCGGCTACCACGCACGCTTCCTCGAACGTGGACGCCTGACCGGCAGCCGGGTACGTGATGTTCAACTCGTCGCAGATGGCGCGGAAGCGGTCACGGTCTTCGGCCAGGTCGATGGCCTCGGGTTTCGTGCCCATGATGTGCACGCCGGCGTCCTGCAGCGCCGCGGCAAGCTTCAGCGGCGTTTGGCCGCCCAGCGTCACCACCACGCCGTCGGGTTGTTCGACGTCCACGATGTCCATGACGTCCTCGAACGTGAGCGGCTCGAAGTACAGCTTGTCGGACGTGTCGTAGTCGGTGGACACCGTTTCGGGGTTGCAATTCACCATGATGGTTTCATACCCCGCATCGTGCAGCGCGTAGCTGGCATGCACGCAGCAGTAGTCGAACTCGATGCCCTGGCCGATGCGGTTGGGACCGGCGCCCAGAATCATGGCGCGCTTGCGGCTGCGCGCACCAGGCGCCTCGGTTTCGTCGGCGTCGTAGGTTTTGTAATGGTAGGCCGTTTTGCTGGGGAACTCGGCAGCGCACGTGTCAACGGTTTTAAAAGCCGGCACCACGCCGAGCAGCTTGCGGCACGTGCGCACCGTCATCTCGTCGGAACCCGTGAGGTGCGCGATTTGCGCATCGGAAAGCCCCATACGCTTGAGCAGGCGAAACGCGTCGGCATCCAACTCGTCCAGGCGCATGCCGCGCAGGTTTTCCTCTACCACCACGATATCGCGCATGCGGCTGATGAACCACGGGTCGATGCCCGTGGCTTCGTGCACCGCGTCGACCGTCCAGCCGCGGCGCAACGCCTCGGCCACGTAGAAGATGCGATCCTGCGTGGGGCGGCCTACCAAGTCGTCGAAGTCGTCCTCGTCGAGGATCTCCTTGCACTTGCCGTCGGCGTTCAGGCCCGCGCGTCCGTTCTCAAGCGAACGCATGGCCTTGCCAAGCGCCTCTTCGAACGTGCGGCCGATGGCCATGATCTCGCCCACGGCCTTCATGCGGGTGGAAAGCGTATCGTCGGTGCCCTGGAACTTCTCGAACGCGAAGCGCGGCACCTTCACCACGCAGTAATCGATGGACGGCTCGAAGCACGCCGGCGTTGCCTTCGTGATGTCGTTGACGATCTCGTCGAGCGTGTAGCCGACGGCCAGACGCGCAGCGGCTTTCGCGATGGGGAAACCGGTGGCTTTCGACGCAAGCGCGGAAGAGCGCGACACGCGCGGGTTCATCTCGATGACCACCATGCGGCCATTTTGCGGGTTCACAGCGAACTGCACGTTCGAGCCGCCCGTCTCCACGCCCACCTTCTCCAAGATGGCAAGGCTGGCGGCGCGCATGCGCTGGTACTCCACGTCGGAGAGCGTTTGCGCCGGCGCCACGGTGATGGAGTCGCCCGTGTGCACGCCCATGGCGTCGAAGTTCTCGATGGAGCATACGATGATGCCGTTGCCGGCGCGGTCGCGCATGACCTCCATCTCGAACTCTTTCCAGCCTTCGATGGATTCCTCCACCAGCACCTCGCCCGCCGGCGAAAGCTCAAGGCCTTGCGACACGATCAGGCGCAGCTCGTCTTCGGTGTGCGCGATGCCGCCGCCGGCGCCGCCCATGGTGAAGCTGGGGCGCAGCACCACGGGGTACCCAAGCGCCTCGGTGATGGCCAGCGCGTCTTCAACGGAGTACGCGTAGCCGCTGCGCGCCGTTTCGATGCCCAGCTCGGCCATGCAGTCGTTGAACAGCTTGCGGTCTTCGCCGCGCTTGATGGCGTCAAGGTCGCAGCCGATCATTTCCACGCCGTACTTGTCCAGCACGCCGGATTCGGCCAGCTCAACGGCGGTGTTCAGACCCGTTTGGCCGCCGAGTGTGGGCAGCAGCGCGTCGGGCTGCTCTTTCGCGATGACCTGTTCCACGAACTCGGCCGTGATGGGCTCGATGTAGGTGCGGTCGGCCATGGACGGGTCGGTCATGATGGTGGCGGGGTTCGAATTCACCAGCACCACGCGGTAACCCTCTTCTTTGAGCACCTTGCACGCCTGCGTGCCGGAGTAGTCGAATTCGCAGGCCTGACCGATGACGATGGGGCCCGAACCGATGACGAGAATGGTTTTGATGTCGGTGCGCTTAGGCATTGCAAGCCTCCTTACAAGCGCCCTCGGCGCCGAATTTCCATCCGGCCAAGCGGTCGGCGGCGATGTCGATGTCCAGATAGTCTTCGCGACCCTCCATCAGGCGCGCAAACGCCGTGAACAGGTAGTGCGCGTCGGTGGGGCCAGGGTTGGCCTCGGGGTGGTACTGCACGGAAAACGCCGGGATGTCCAGAAACGCGATACCCTCGGCCGTGCCGTCGTTGAGGTTGACGTGCGTCAGCTGGATGCGGCCGAAGCGTTCGTTTTGCACCACGGGGGCAATGCCGGCGCGCACCCAGAAGCGCAGGTCGCCTTCGTGGCCCTTGAAACCGCCGGACAGTTCAGGCACCAGCGGGCCCAAGCTGGGGAACAGCAGGCCGAATCCGTGGTTTTGCGCCGTGATCTCCACGCGGTGCGTACGCAGGTTCATGACAGGGTGGTTGCCGCCGCGATGGCCGAACTTCAGCTTCTCGATATCGGCACCGGCCGCCTTGCACATCATCTGGTGCCCCAGGCAGATGCCGAAAACGGGCACCTTGCCCAGCAACTTCTCCACCTGGGAATATGTGCCTTCAACCGCTTCGGGGTCGCCCGGGCCGTTGCTGAGGAACAACCCGTCGGGCGCCTGCTGCAGCACGCGCTCGGCCGGCGTGTCCCACGGCACGCACGTCACGTCGCAGCCTGCGCGCACCAGGCCATCAAGGATGGAGCGCTTCACGCCGCAGTCGTAGGCGACCACTTTGAAGCGAGGGGCCGGTGCGGGGGCTTGCGCGAACGCGTGGCTTTCAGGCAGGTCGACAATGCCGTGCGTATACGGTTTAGAGCAAGAAACGGTTGCTGCAAGGTTCTGGCCCACCAAGCTTTCGCTTGCGCGCACCTTTGCCAGCAGGCTTTCCTTGCTGAGGTCAAGCGTGGAGATGATGGCGCGCTGTGCGCCATGGTCGCGTACGTGGCGCACCAAAGCGCGCGTGTCGACGCCTTCGATGGCCACTACGTTGTGTTGTCGCAAGAACTCAGGCAAGGAAAGCTTGCTGCGCCAATTGCTGGGCGTGGTGCACATGTCGCGCACCACCAGGCCGCGCAGTGCCGGCGCGGCGGACTGGGCGTCTTCGGGGTTCACGCCGTAATTGCCGATTTGCGGGTACGTCATGGTGATGATCTGCCCGGCGTAGCTGGGGTCGGTGGCTACTTCCAAGTAGCCTTCCAACGACGTGTTGAAGCAGATTTCGCCAAAGGCCTCCCCTGCTGCGGCGCACGCGGTGCCGTAGAACACCGCACCGTCTTCAAGCGCCAGCGCCGCCGGGGCGCCGGCGGCCTTCGACGTGCCGCTTAGCAACTGCTGTGATATCTTGCTCAAGAAGTGCTCCTTTCCATGCATGCAACCGCCAATGAGCTCCATACAGAAAAACCCTCGATCACGAGGGCGTACGTTGTTTTCCTGGTAGCAGCCAACGGCTGCAGCGCTAGCCTTGTCGGTCTCTCCGTACCGCCCTTAAAGGACATGGGTCAAGTATACGGCAATATCGAGGATTACCATGCATTTATGCACTATTATTACGGATTGTTAACAAAATATGCAGTGAGCGGTAGCCGCCGAATTGTGCGCCCGCACGAAAACGCCTGGCCAGGCCCTACAATTCAGCGATAATCCGACTGGACTGCATCTATTGTTCAGTAGTACGATGCGCCCATGGAGCAAACGTCATCGACAGATTCACGCCCTCCGGGTGCTTTTCGAGGGGCCATCGTTGCCACGGTGGCCTTGATTTCGGTGTTCGCCGCGGCCAGTGCCCCCATTCCTTTATATGCGCATTGGCAGGCAGAGCTGGGGCTTGCGGCTTCCGATGTTTCCATGACCATCGTCTCGTATCTTATCGGCGTGCTTGCCGTGCTGTTCTTCGCGGGTTCGCTGTCCGATGCGTCCGGCCGGCGGCCTTCCGTAGCGGCTTCGCTGTTGTGCGGCATCGCGGGCTGCTGCTTGTTCGCGGGGCTGGAAAACGGCTTCATGTTGCAAGCTGCTCGATTCGTACAAGGCGTTTCCTGCGCGCTGGGCATGAGCGCCACGTCGGCATTCGTCATCGATTGCACCTCGGACAACCATCGCACGTTCGGCATGACCATCGCCAGCACGGGGTACCTCATCGGGCTTACCGTCGGATCGCTTGGCATTGGCCTGTTCGCCACGGCTTCAACCGATTATTGGGTAGTGTTCATCGTCTTGGTTTTCATCATGGCGGCAACGCTGGCGTTTCTGCCGTTCACGAAGGAAACAGTGGTGAATCGCATCACGTGGCGGCGCGCCGTCAAGCCTATGCTGCAGGTGCCGGTCCACCTGAAAGGCCTGCTGCCCATTGCGGCCGGCGGGTATATTTCCACGTGGTCGGTGGGATTTTTCTTTCAATCGCTGGCCACCCCGGCTTCTGTGGACTACTTTGGCGCCAACGACCCGCTTATCCCGTCGTTGGTGTTAGCGCTGGCCATGGCGCCAAGCGCATTGGGCGGGCCCATATCGGCGCGCATCGGAACGCGAGCATCCATGGTGTTCGGCCTGGCAGCTACGTTCGCAACCAGCTTGGCGTTGCTTGCCTGTATGGTTGCCGGGCAGCTTGCGCTGTTCTTCGTGCTTGAGGTGCTGTTCGCCGCAGCGTGCGGCATCGTACTTTCCGCCAGCATGCATATGCTCATCAGCGCATCGACTCCTCAGGAGAACGCCAGCGTTGTTTCGTTGACGAACTTCTGTGGTTACGCAGGCTCTACCGTGGTCAGCACCGTGGTTACCGCTGTTGCAGATAGCGTGGATTTGGCCTGGGTGTTCGCGCTGATCGTTGTCATGGCTGCCGTTTCCGTGGTACCTGGCTGCATAAAGCTAGCGAAAGAGAAATAAGGGGTTGCGCAGCGTTTTCGTGCAATGGCACGCCTGCGTGAAATGGTCGGGAAAGGCAGTTCGGCATGCCAAGTGAAGAAGCAGCGCCAGCAATGTCTCGAAGCGCCAAGGTTAGCCTTCGCAGCGCCATCATAGCAGCCGTTGCCATGATGGCGACGTTTGCCGCTGCGGCGTTGCCCATTCCGCTGTGCGCCGATTACCAGGCAACGCTTGGGCTTACGGACTCCGACGTGTCCCTGACCACCGTGTACTACCTTGCCGGCGTGCTGGTGGTGCTGTTCATGGGCGGTTCGCTGTCAGATGCATTAGGTCGCAAACCCATGGTGGCGGCATCGCTGGCGTTCGGCGCGCTGGGGTGCGCCGTGTTCGCCGTGGCATGCGGCATCATCCTGTCGGCCAGCATACACATGCTTATCAGCTACAGCGACCCATCGGAAAGCGCCAGCGTGGTTTCGCTCATCAACTTCGCCGGCTACGTGGGCACCACGCTGCTAAGCGTTGCCATGAGCGGCCTAGCCTCCGCCCTGTCGCTTGCAGGCGTTCTGGCGTTTATCACCGTCCTCGGCGGTTTGTTCATGATTCCCGGCACGCTGTGCGGCCTGAAGATGCTGCGGAAGTAGCAACGTCCCTCATCAAGAGTGAAACAAGGCAATGGCAACAGTCCGATATCAAGCATCGCGCAGGAAATGACGGCTGAAAACCGCACAGCCACCTCTTGTGATTCCATCCCCACCGGCGACAGCCAAAACCTGACGAACGACCTGTCCCCTTGCCAGGTTTCTGACAAGGGGACAGGTCGTTCGTTATAGAAAAAGGCGTGGCTCAGAACTTTGGAGCCACGCCTTTGCATTGCGGTTTTCGAGCGTTGTTACTCGACGATCCTGCCATCTTCCATGGTGGCGTAGCCGCCGACGTAGACGTCGGTTGCGCGGCCGGTCAGCTCAGTGCCGATGAAGCCGGAATTCTTGGCCTTGCTGCAGAAGTCCGCAGCGTCGACGGTCCAGGCAACCTCGGGGTCGATGACGGTGAGGTCGGCCACGCTGCCAGCCTCGATGGCAACGCGGTCAAAGCCCAGGATGGTGCGCTGGTTGGCGCTCATCAGCTCGACGAGGCGCTCCCACGTGATCTTGCCCGTGGCAACCAGGTTCGTGATGACCAGGCCCAAGCTGGTTTCCAGGCCGATCATGCCGAACGGGGCAAGCTCGAACTCGCGGTCCTTCTCCCATGCCGTGTGCGGCGCGTGGTCGGTGACGATGGCGTCAACCGTGCCGTCGATGACGCCCTGGACAAGGGCCTCGGCGTCGGCGGCGGTACGCAGCGGCGGGTTCACCTTGAGCGACGTGTTGTAGTCATCGCCGATGGCGTCCTCGGTAAGGAACAGGTGATGCGGCGTGACCTCGCACGTGACGGGCAGGCCCTCGGCCTTCGCGGCGCGTACCATGTCAAGGCCGCGCGCCGTGGTGATGTGCTGGATGTGAAGCTTGCAGCCCGTCAGGCGGCACAGCGCGATGTCGCGGGCGATCTGCAGCTCTTCGCCTTCCGCCGGCCAGCCGAGCAGGCCGAGGCGCGTGGAGGCAACACCTTCGTTGACCTGGCCTTCGCCCACCAGATCCTCGTCCTGGCAGTGGCTCATGACCACGCGGCCAAACTGGCTGGCGTAGTCCATGACGCGGCGCATCATGCCCGCGCCCTGCACGCCATGGCCGTCGTCGGTGAACGCCACGGCGCCGTGAGCGATCATGTCGCCCATCTCGGACAGCGTTTCACCCTTCAGGCCCTGCGAGCAGGAGCCGGACACGTGCACGCGGCACTTGCCCACCTGTGCGGCGATGGACTTCACATACTCCACGGCCACCGCGTTGTCCACAACCGGGTTCGTGTTCGGCATGGCGCACACGGCCGTGAAGCCGCCGTGTGCCGCCGCGCGCGTGCCGGAAGTGATGTCTTCCTTCTGCTCGAAGCCCGGCTCGCGCAGGTGTACGTGCATGTCCACCAGGCCCGGGACCACGATCTTGCCGGCCAGGTCGCGCTCGACGCCCTTCTCCATGGTCAGGTTCTGGCCAACCTCCACGATCTTACCGTCGCGGACGAGGATGTCGGCGGTTTCGTTCAGACCGACCTGCGGGTCGATCACGTGCGCGTTCTTAAGCAGTAATGCCATCTTCGCTCCCTCCAAGCAGCAGGTACAGGGCGGCCATGCGGGTCAGGATACCGGCATAGACCTGGTCGAGAATAACCGAGCGCTCCGGGTGGTCGGCCATGAAGGAGTCAAGCTCCACGCCGCGGTTGATGGGACCCGGGTGGCACACGATGCAGTCGGGGCGCATAAGCTTGTTGCGCTTTTCGGTGAGGCCGTACAGCATGTTGTACTCGCGCAGGCTGGGATACGGGGCGCCTTCGAGGCGCTCGCGCTGGATGCGCAGCATGTACACGACGTCGAGCTCGGGCAGCACCTCGTCGATGTTGTGCGACACGTGGTCGGCGCCAAGCACCTCGGGGCGCGCGGGCAGCAGCGTCGGCGGTGCGATAACAGTAACTTCGCAGCCCATGATCTTCAGCGCGGGGATGAGGCTGCCGCACACGCGGGAGTGCCCGATGTCGCCGACGACGCCGACCTTCAGACCGTCGAGGCGACCCTTCGTCTGCCAGATGGTGTACAGGTCAAGCAGGGCCTGCGTGGGATGCTGGTGCTTGCCGTCGCCGGCGTCGATGACGTGCACGCCCGACACGTCGGCGATCTTGCGCGGCACGCCGGCGTGCTTGTCGCGCACGACGATCATGTCCACCTTGTAGGAGCACAGCGTTTCCACAGTGTCCACCAGCGACTCGCCTTTGACGGTGGACGTGGACGAACCGCCGAAGTTCAGGCTGGAAGCGGAAAGACGCTTTTCGGCCATCTCAAAGCTGGAGCGCGTGCGGGTGGACGGCTCGTTGAACATGTTCACGACGGTGAAGCCTTTAAGCGTGGGCACCTGCTTGATGCGGCGCTCGTTGACTTCCTTGAACTTCACGGCCGTTTCCAGGATGGCCATGATGTCATCAGCGGAATACTCCGTGATATCGATAAGGTGCTTGTGGTTGAAAGCCATGCGCTATTCACCTCCGAGCGGGGCTGCGCCGATGTGGGCGCCGGCGGACATTTCCAGAATCTCGACCTCGGATTTGCCGTCCACTTCCTCAAGGAACAGGCGGACGTTTTCCTGGGCCGCAGACGGCACGTTCTTGCCGACGTAATCGGCGCGAATGGGCAGCTCGCGGTGGCCGCGGTCGACGAGCACGGCCAGCTCGACGCGGGCCGGGCGGCCGATGTCCATAAGCGCGTCAAGCGCCGCGCGGATGGTGCGGCCGGTGAACAGCACGTCGTCAACCAGCACGACGTCCTTGCCGTCCATGTCGAAGTTGATTTCAGTGGAGTGAACCTCGGGGGCGAAATGCGTGGCGAAGTCGTCACGATAGAAGCTGATGTCCAACTTGCCCAGCGGCACCTTCGTGCCTTCGATTGCCTCGATTTTGTCGGCCAGGCGCTTCGCGAGCAAGTCGCCGCGCGTGACGATGCCGACGAGCGCGAGGTTGTGCGCGCCCTTGTTGGTCTCGAGGATTTGATGCGCGATGCGCGTCAAAGAGCGCTCGATCTCGTCTGCGTTCATGCAAACGTTCTTGACCGTTCCTGCGTCAGTCATACACACCCTTTCTCATGTCGAGTGCGTACAGACAGACACGTCGCGTCAAGCGGAGCCGCCGAGTTTTTCGGCCCGCTCGAACCCTGACGTCATGTCGCGCGGGCATAAAAAACGCCTTTGCGACTGACAAAGGCTTCGACTCTGATCCGCTCTTGTTCAGGTGAGCGTTTCGGGTGTTACCTTGTCGGTCTCTCTGTACCGCATTTAAAGGAACTGAGAGCACTATATGCGCTATTGCGGCGCTGCGCAACCCCAAATATCGAAAAATCCGGCCAAGAGACGGATTTTTATGCAGAACAACCAGCTATGGTCGCACGCAGCTGGCGCAGCCGATGCCGATGCCGATGCATAATCGCTCATGTATGTGATTTAATCCCTTACCCTCTGACGACATGAAATCCAGCAGCGTTCTGACCTGCGAAAACAAAACGTTGCATTTCGCTAGCGCCTGATGATTTCCAGCAAATCACATACATGAGCGTTTTTTGTACCTGCATCGAGTTTTTGGGCGCTGCGGATGCGCGATTGGGGTTGTTAGTGCAGCAGATTCACCATGCGGGCGGCTAGCGAATCCCAAGAGACGGCCGTAGTGTCGAAGCCAGTGCCATGCAGCGGGTGCTTTGCCGCTTCGCGCAGCTGATCGGCCAGCGCGTCGGCCAAGCGCTGTTCGAACGCCGGCAAGTCCTCTTCGACGGGCGTATCGGTGCCGACGATGGTCGGCGGGGCCACGAACGCAACAGGCGCGCCCGGAAGCGAAGTCTCAAGCCAGGGGCGCACGCCGGGAAGCTCGGTGACCACGGCGCGGCAGCCGCTTGCCAGCGCCTCCACGGTGACCAGCGGCAAACCCTCGAAAAACGACGGCAACACGAACACGTGCGACATGTTGTACGCAAGCACCAGATCATCTTGCGACACGCGTCCATGGAACAGCACCGGGAAGCGGCACGAATTCGCCACTTCGACGATGCGGTCGTATTGTTCCTGGTCGCTGTATCCGCCCACCAGGCAAAGCTCCACGGTTTCCGGGTCGAACGGCAGCAGGTTGAACGCGCGCACCAAGCTTTCGACGCCCTTCGCACGGCAAAGTTTGCCCACGTACAGCACGCGCAGCGGGTTTGCCGCGCGCAGCGCAGGACGTGGGGCGAACTCGTGGGCGCTATAGCCCGTCCCCACTACGCGAACGATTGCGGGATCAATGCTGAACAGCTCGACAATCTCGGCCTTTTGCGCCTCGTGAAGCGCCATGATGCCGTCAAGGCGCCGCACGGCATCGAAGATGCGGTGGTGCTCAAGCGTATGGTTGCGTAGCTGGCGAAGGTCCGTTGAGTGGCTGATTCCCCAGATGGAACAGGGCATCTTACCTGATGGCGAATCAGAACGAACCCAACCCGGTGACCAGTTTTCACCGGCTAGTTCGTTTAGCACTTCAGCAGCAACAGAGCACACCAGATACAGGTGATGGCAGATAACGGCATCGGGTTTAAACGCCAGCAGCACCTCGCGGATGCACTGCGCGAACGCAGACCGAAAAGCATCCACCATGTCGGGCGTCATATCGCGATAACGCGTGGCCTCGTACGGCATGACGTCGGACATGCCGCACACGGGAAACGGTAGCGCGTCCATGCGGAAGCGAACCGGGAAGAATTCCGCTCCAGCAGGCAACTGCGGCACATCGTCTCGGTCGATGCCGGCAATAACAGCCACTTCGTGACCTTGCCCGATCATAGAGCGAACGGTTTCGGCAAGGTATACGCCGCTGCCGGTGCTGTCGGGCTTTTGGGCGGATATGCAGAGGATTCTCATGACGCTCCTTGGGATTTGAGTATTAGACGCGCGCGCTTTTATCGACGCGATAACGGAGAAACCGCAATCAGCTTATGCCAGCAAGAAGCGCGCAGCTACGTGGCAGCGATGCTGGCTCGTAAGCGAAGCCCAGGCACCGGTTGACGGCACCTGGGCTTCGAGGGGGGGTGATAGCAACGGTCGGAAGACCCAATCGCCCGCGTGTCTTCGCTACTCGCCAGAAAACTCGCTTGCGAGCTCTTTGGTGGCGGCGATGGCGGCGTCCACATCGGCATCATCGTTCATGGCGCCGAAGCTGAAGCGCACGACGCCTTGGGTTTCGGTGCCCAGCGCCTTGTGCATAAGCGGCGCGCAATGGGCGCCGGGCCGCGTGCATATGCCGTAGTGCTGCGACAGCGCATCGGACACCACGCCGGAATCAACATCGCCGACGTTGAGGGCCACGATGCCGCAGCGCTGCCCCGAACCGCCTCCGAGCAATCGCACGCCGCCGACAGCGCTTATCTCGTTGGCAAACCGGTTCGCCATAGCAGCAATTCGTTCTGAAACGCTTGCAACGCCCTGGTCAGCCAGCCAGTTGCAACCCGCAGCAAGGCCGGCCAAGCCGTGCGCGTTCGCCGTTCCCGCTTCAAGCGCTTCGGGCATAAAGCGCGGATGACGTTCGTCGAAGCTGTGGACGCCCGACCCGCCTTCGAGCAGCGGCTCGATCTCAAGACCAGGGCGCACGATCAACCCGCCCGTGCCCTGCGGGCCGTACAGGCTTTTATGGCCGGTGAAGCACACGACATCGGCGCCTGTTTCAACAACGTTGAGCGGCCAGGCGCCGGCCGTCTGAGCAGCGTCAAGCACGAACAACGCCCCTGCTTCGTGAGCCATGTGCGCCACGCGCGCGACATCGTACACGTCGCCTGTAACGTTGGACGCATGCGTGGCCACCACAAGCGATGCCCCTTCGAGCGAACGCTGGTAGTCGTCCCAGTCAAGCGCACCATCAGGGGCTATGCGCGCTATGCGAACAGTGCAACCTCGCTCGTCACGCGCACGAAACAACGGCCGCAACACGGAGTTGTGTGAAGCCGCCGTGGTAACGGCGCAACCTCCCTCAAAAAGCAGCCCGTCAATGGCGATGTTGAGCGCCATCGTGGCGTTCATAGCGAACGATATGCTGGCGGCGCCCCAACCGCCCAGCAAGTTGGAAACCGCCTGGCGCGCGCCGAATACCGCCAGGGACGCGTCGAGGGCTGCCTGGTGCGAGCCGCGGCCCGGGCCGCCGAACGAACACATGGCCGCCGTGACGGCGTCGATGACAGCTTGCGGCTTGTGCTGCGTGGTTGCCGCATTGTCCAAGTAAACCAACGACAATACCTTCCCTTTCCATACTTGAATCCGCTCGAAACGCGAAACGTCCGCTTGACGCGTATCCGCTAGCTAACAGGCGGGCATTACAACGCCTGCCGCGTTCGTTGCCTTATACCGGTTACAGACGGTTACCGGTAGCTAAACATCCAGTTCGGCAGCAAGCAATGCCGCGCCAAGCGCACCGGCAAACCTGCCGTTTTCGCACGAGTCAACAGGAGCGGAAAGCTCTTCGGACAAGCGCGTACGCACGTAGTCGTTCTCGCAAAGGCCACCGGTAAGGAAATAGCGCGAAGCCGGCACCTGCCCCACCAGCGTGGCAACGCGCGACACCACCGAGTCGATGACGCCGCGCGCGATGTTCTCACGCGGCTCTCCCTTGCCCACCAGCGAGATGACCTCGGATTCCGCAAACACCGTGCACATGTTCGAGATGACGGTGGGTTGCCCCGCTGCAGCCAGGCGCGCCAGTTCCTGTTGACTGACACCCAAGCGGTCGGCCATGATCTCCAAGAAGCGCCCCGTACCGGCAGAGCACTTGTCGTTCATCACGAACTTGCGTACCTTGCCGGCGGCAAGGCCAATAGCCTTCGTATCCTGACCGCCCACGTCCACAACGGTTCCATCTTCTGCAAACAGCGCCCAAGCGCCCCGGGCGTGGCAGGTGATTTCGGTGACCACCTTGTTCGCGTAAGGAACGGCGATGCGGCCGTAACCGGTTGCCACTACGGGAAGCTCGTTGGCGTTATAGCCGGCCTGTTGCAGCCGTTTAGCCACTTCATCGGCCGCTTCCACGCTGGAGAAACCGGTCGGCATAACCAGCTTCTCCGCAATGTCGCCCGCGTCGTTCGCCACAACCGCTTTCGTGGCCGTAGACCCGATATCGATGCCGATGCCAATCATGTGAACTCCTTGTTGCCTGGATACAGGCGCCCGCCTTGCCTGCGGACGCGACAAAAGCGCGCCGGGTGAACCGGCGCGCGTCATACGTGCGTTACGTCAACGAGTTTAGCAGAAGCGGTCCCGCGAGGCGTCTATCTGACGTTCAAGCTCGACGATGCGCTGAAACGCCAAGCCTTGCGCAGCAGCAAGTGACGATCGGTCATACGCGTCTCCTTTCGGACGCAGCGCCCCCTGCGCTGTACGTCCCTCGCCTTGTTGCGCGAGCGTAAGGCCGCTCGCTGGCCACATGCCGCTTCGCGGCGTGTTGATATATTGGAAAATGGGAATGCGGAGCAAGCGCGATACGCGCGTTGCCCGTTGCAGAAAACGCCGGATGCAGAAAAGCCGGCTGATGCGTTTACCATACCACTCCGCAAGCGCGCAGATAAGGGTTCAGGGCGTTTCACTAAGCCAATTCATGAGGTTTTCGCACTCTAGTATTCCTGAGCGGCAAGACCATGCCGTGCGCTCTTAAACGGCTGGTATACTCATCAACGAAAACACGCGCTTGACCGAGCGTTTTTGCGCAGGTCAAGCGATTCAAGCTCGCAGGAAAGGCACGCTATGACTGGAAGTGCGCAGTCGAAAAAGGAAAACGACGGCGAACGCATACGCTTGACCACGCTGACCGAAAAAGGCGGTTGAGCGGCGAAGTGGGGTCCGGGCGACCTCTCGGAAATACTGAAAGACATTGCGCCGGCGCTGCCGGACCCGAACATTTTGCTGGGGTTCGATACCGCCGACGACGCCGCCGTATACCAGGTGGATGAAGACAACGCAGCCGTGCTGACGCTGGACTTCTTCACGCCCGTGGTGGACGATCCGTACGAATTCGGCGCCGTTGCCGCCGCCAATGCGCTGTCCGACGTGTTCGCCATGGGTGGGCGCCCCGTTGCGTGCCTGAACATCCTGGCGTTTCCCAGCTGCTTCGGCACCGATGTGGTTGGCGACGTGCTGCGCGGCGGCGCTGATAAGGTGCGCGAAGCCGGGGCGTTCGTAGTGGGCGGCCATTCCATCGAGGACGATGAGCCGAAGTACGGGCTGTCCGTGTTCGGATTGGTGCACCCGAAGCGCATGATCCGCAACGGCGGCGCGTTGCCGGGCGACGTGCT
The DNA here is from genome assembly GCF_977052095.1 of Senegalimassilia sp. Classification (NCBI taxonomy): domain Bacteria; kingdom Bacillati; phylum Actinomycetota; class Coriobacteriia; order Coriobacteriales; family Coriobacteriaceae; genus Senegalimassilia; species Senegalimassilia sp. The sequence continues at coordinate 12,941 of NZ_CDRSTZ010000006.1, read as the reverse complement.
GTATTACACGAAAACGCTGGGGACGGGCATCATGAACGCGGCCTTGCGTGCGAATCTGAAGAGCGAGGACGACTTGCGTCCCGTCATCGACGGCATGATGGAGCTCAACCGCGCCGGTGCCGAGGCTATGCTGGCTTGCGGCGTGCGCGCGGCAACCGATGTGACGGGGTTCGGCCTTGCCGGGCACCTGCACGAGATGCTTGACGCTTCCGGGTGCGCGGCGCGCCTGGATTGGAAGGCGTTGCCCCTGTTCGAAGACGTGTACGAGCTTTCGTGCGATTATTGCCGCCCCGGAAAGACGTTCGGCATCATCGACTGGGCCGAATATTTTGTGGAACAAGGCGGGCTTGACGACTTCGAGTTCGACAACCGCATGGGCGTGCTGTGCGACCCGCAAACCTCGGGTGGCCTGCTGGTGGCCATTCCGCCCGAACAGGCACAGAAGTTCGAGGCAGAGTTCCAAAAACGAATAAACCGCCCTCCAACCCGCATCGGTGAATTCACCATCGGTAAACCAGGCCACATTTACATGAACTGGTAGAAGCGGAGCCACCAAAAGCTACGGAACACACGTCCTTATAGAGTTGAGGTTCGACTACAACAACACCGCAGGTCATCGCGGGTTTCAACCCAATTTCGTAGGGCTGAGCGAAAGCTCAGTCGTTCAAATTCAGCGCCGTAGGCGCGTCACACTTTTTTGCGCGGAAGCGCAATTTACAATTTGTGGCGCGCCTTTGGCGCTTTCTATTAGGTGTCGAGCTCTCGCTCGACGCTACGGATTTGCTTGCTTGTCAACCTCTAGTAGAGGTCCACTATGTTGATGGCGGACCAGGATAGGTTCTTTGTTTGCAGCACTTGCTCTAGTTCTTGTTGTTGGTTGGCGGGGGTGCTCCAGGCTAATCCGCAGCCGGCGGAAATTTCGGAAGGGACGGGAATCATGCGTCCCGGGACCGAGCCGTCGGCTGCGGCGGCCTGCACGGCCATGGCATCGGCCGTGCTGTCAAACGTCACCACCGCGTGAGGGGTTTTGCAACGTGATGGCATTACCGCTCGCTTTACGGGCGCACGACCACGCGGGCGTTGAGCTGCTTCTCAACGATTACGTACATATTCGTGACCTCGCCAACAGCCAGCTTATCGGAAATACCATAATGGTTCAGGCACGTGCCGCAGCTCATGATCTCCACGCCAGCTTCCGCAAGCTTCTTCAGATCGTCAAGCACTGGGCTTCCCTCAACCGTCAGCTTCACGCCGCCGTTATACGCGACAATGGTAGCCGGAAGCTCATCCTGCTGCGTAAGGGCGAACACGAACGCCTTCATAAGCGTAGCACCCAGCTCGTCATCGCCGGCGCCCATGCAGTCGCTGGAAAGCACAACCACCTTGTCACCTGCGGGGACCAGCTCTCCGCAACCGCAATCCTCAGCTTCGCCAGCTGCTGCAGCATCTTTGGTGAACGTAACGGCAAACTCCGCCTCGCCGCGCTCTTCGGACTGCGTGGCAATCTTCAAAGACTTGCCAAGGTTCTCAAGATTGTGCATGGCCGTTTTGTTGTCGACAAGCACCTCAAGCTGGCCTTCACCCATTTCGGCAAGCGCCTTCTTCGCGCGCACTACCGGCATAGGGCAAGCTTGGCCTTTCGCATCGATCGTTTCCATATTCTGCTCCTTTCAGCGGCTTTGCCGCACGTACTGCTTATTGCTAGCGAGTATAACCCTCTGGCCCATCGATTGGTTTCGAACATATCTTCAGCCGCAAATGCAAACCGATGCAGCGGGTACTCACCTACCGATTCGCCGTATTTCAAACACCGGTGACAACCGGTTAAACACGAGATAAAAAGCTTGCTACAGCATCTCGATGAACGCACCGAGACGCGTTTCCACTTGACCGGCGTCGTTCGTGGAATAGTCCGTCTCAAGCTTCATATACGGAACGCCGGCCTCTTCGCAAGCGCGCTGCACCAGCGCAGACTCGATGTTGAACGTATGGCACGCCTGCAACACCACTTCCACGATGCCGTCCACCTTGTACTTCTTCACCATGTCCAGCATATGCTCGATGCGGCCCGTGTTCGGCGACATGACCGAGCAGTTGATCTGCAGGTAACGGTCGGAAATTGCGCGAAGGATGTCGGGGGCGCCTTCGTTTACAAGCATGCTTTGCGTGCGCTCGCCCGAGCAATCGTCAACGCACACGATGACGCCGCCTGCGCGTTCAGCCGTCATGCCCACCTTCTGGATAACGCCGCCCGTGGGGCAGCCGGTGATCATGATGCGCTTGGCGTCTTTCGACACGGGGCGCTCCCCCGCCTCGTAAGCGCTACGGCGCTTCGCGGCCAAGTCTTCGAGAATCTGCGCATACTGCTCCACATCGAACGTGAACGTGGCGCGCAGAAGCGTGGTCATCAATTCAACGCCGCTCATGGCAGGCGGCTCAAGCTGCTGCAAACCGTACAGGTCGAGCATGGCGCGGCGCACGCGGTTGCGGCGACGAACGGCCTCGCGCAGCTTCTCGTCGGTGATATCAACGTCGAAGCGCTGCTCAAGCTCCTCTTTCAGCAGCTTGCACTCTTCGTACCAGATATCGGGAGCGTAGCTGCGGTTGCGCGCCTGCGGAAGTTGCATAACGTGCACGGGCTTGATGTCGGCAAGCAGCTCATACATCTTTTTCTTGCCATCGCACGTGGTTTCGCCAAGAATCATGTCGGAAAAATAGGTGAACGGGCACTTGTTCGTGAGCGCGAAACCGTACGTGCCTTTGATAAGCGGGCAGAGGTTTTTCGGCAGCACCGTTTCGGCGTCGGGGATGGTCTCGTTATTCATACCGCACAGGCCAACGGCGCCGGCGCCGGCCGCATCGACCAGCTCAAGCGGGCTGTAAGAGCACAGGTAACCGCACAGCTTGCCGCCGTCTTGCTTGTAGTTCATGGCGTTGATGAAGCTGGCGCGACGCGCTTCGTCGAACGATTCGTAAATGCTTGGCAGGTCGGTAGGGACCGCCGGCTCCGCGGAGGGGTCGTACATGAAAACCTCTATTCTATTGCTCGTCTGAAATGGTGAAACGCAGCCGCATACACGCAAATGTACCAGCTAGCGATTCGCGAAAAAGCACGCCCAAAGGCAGAAACGACGCACCTATGACGAACCGAAGTATAGCACCGCGAACAACATGCTAGGAGCGTTTGGCGCACGCGCAGAGCGTATCAACAACGTATCTCCTCACTGATAGCAAAGCAGTCGCAGGTACGAGTTGTCACGCACGAGAACGGTAGCCATCCTTAGGATTTGCGTTCTTGAAACACCTCGTGTTAAAACAGCCCATGAATACAAAAGGTCGTTGCACGTATAGTGCAACGACCCGATTCGCAATGGCAGAGAACGCTTGGTTTATTTTACCTTCTTCTGGTTGTAGATGAACCAGTATGCCAAACCAACAACCGCTCCACCGATGATGTTACCGATAGTAGCTGCCGAAATGTTGTAGAAGATGGCGCCCAGATCAAGCGCGCCGACGTTGGCAACCGAAGCGCCGAAACCCATCGTCTTCATGAGCAGCCCGGTGGGCAGGAAAAACATATTAGCAACGCAGTGCTCAAAGCCCGCCGCCACGAAGAAGCTGATGGGAAGCAAAATACCCAGCACCTTGTCGGCCACGGTGCGCGCGGAAAAGCCGATCCACACGGCCAGGCACACCATGATGTTGCACATGATGCCCTTGCCTAAAAGCACGAACCAGTCGGGCGTGACCTTCGATACGGCCACGGACACCATCACATCGCCCACGGCGCCGCCGTTCATGCCGCCGACGTTCGCCCAGAAAATAAGCGCCACAGCTAAAAGCGAGCCGGCCAGGTTGCCCAGCCACACGACAACCCAGTTCTTCAGCATGCCGCCCATGGAAATCTTCTTCGAAGCCAGACCGGTGACCATCAGGTTGTTGCCCGTGAACAGCTCGGCGCCGCAGCACAGCACCAAAACCAGGCCCAGGCAGAAGCAGATGCCGCCAACCATGCGCTGAGCCGCGAACGGCATGGTGGAGTCGCCCAAAAACACCATGAAGTACGTGGCGCCGAAACCGATGAACGCGCCGGCAAGCATAGCCGACACAAAGCACTTTGCCACGCCCATCTTCGACTTCGTAACGCTGATGCCTTCTGCTTTCGCCAGGGTTTCTGCAGGCGAAAGCTCGTCCGGTTTTAACGTTTTCACATCAGTTTGATCCATGCTCATGTGCCATCTCCTTCGTTGAGGCCTTCTCGTCTTAAGAGAAAATCACATAACATTCTGACATGTTCGCGTTATTGCTACCGTTTAAGTTTCGTTTTTGCTCACGAACGGTACCTTTCGAGGTGTCGAACGCCTTCGGAAAGAGATTCTATATACTAGTTAAAATCAATAATTGCCGTCAGTTGCTCGGCTTCACATACCGAAAGAAGGATCCATGCCCGAACCCCGTACCGACCTGCTGCGAGCCTTGCCGCAGGTCGAAGAGCTTATGCAGGCACCGCCGCTCAAGGCGCTTGAGAACATCATCCCCCGCGCCATGCTGGTCGACTGCGCGCGCGGCGCCATCGACAGCGTGCGTCAAGGCGTGCTTGCCGGAACCGTCGAAGCCGTTGACGGCGAGGCCATCCTGGAAGCCGCTTGCCACAGCGCGCTTGCCACGCTGCGCCCGAGCCTGCGCCGCGTCATAAACGCCACCGGCGTGGTCATCCACACGAACCTTGGCCGCAGCGTGCTGGCCGAATCCGCCGTGCAGGCCGTCGTCGATGCGGCGCGCGGGTATTCCACGCTTGAATACAGCACCCAGCACATGGCGCGCGGCAGCCGTCACGACCATGTGGAGCACCTCATCTGCACGCTAACCGGCGCCGAGGCGGCCATCGCCGTGAACAACAACGCGGCGGCCGTCATGATGGTGCTGGCCGAGTTCGCCGCCGGGCACGAGGCCATCGTCAGCCGCGGCGAGCTGGTGGAGATCGGCGGCAGCTTCCGCGTGCCCGACATCATGGCGCAGTCGAACGCCCGCATGGTGGAGGTGGGCGCCACGAACAAGACGCACGCCTTCGATTACGAGCGCGCCATCACGCCCGACACGGCCATGCTGCTGAAGGTGCACCCGTCGAACTACCGCATGATCGGCTTCACCGAAAGCGTGTCGAAAGCCGACCTGCGCCGCATTGCCGACGCCGAAAACGCGCGCCGTCGCGCCGCGGGCAGCTGCGCGCCCGATGTGCTGGTATACGAGGACCAAGGCTCCGGCGCGTTTCTGCATCTCGACGTGTTCGGCGAATACGCCGAGCCGACCGTGCGCGAGTCGCTTTCCGGCGGCTGCGACCTGGTGTCGTTTTCGGGCGACAAACTGCTAGGCGGCCCGCAAGCCGGCATCATCGTAGGCAAGAAAGCCTACATCGACCGCCTGAAGAAGCACCCGCTTGCTCGCGCCATGCGCCTGGACAAAATGACGCTTGCGGCGCTTGAGGCCACGCTGCGCCTGTACCTTGACCCGCAGGCGGCCTTGCAGCAGATTCCCACGCTGCGCATGCTCACCGAGGACGCAGACGTGGTGCACGAGCGAGCCGAAGCGCTCATGCATGCGCTGCGCAAGCACGTTTCCGCACGTCAGGCGCATCTTGACATCGTGGAGGAAACGGGGCGCGCAGGCGGCGGGTCGCTTCCTATGTGCGATATCGACACGTATTGCGTGCGCTTGGAGTTCAAAGCCGGCAACGCGCAGGCCTGCGAAGCGCACCTGCAGCGCAACCGCGAAGTGCCGGTCATCGGGCGCATCAAACACGAATGCGTGCTGTTCGATGCGCGCACCATCACCGAAAGCGACATCCCTGAAATCGCCGAAGCCGTCGGAAGCTACTTCGCGACGCTTCCCGGCGCGAAGGAGGCGTAAAAGCGCATGAGCGAACACTCGAACGCCGCCGTGCCCGATTTGGTGCTGGGCACGGCCGGGCACATCGACCACGGCAAATCCACGCTGGTGCAGGCGCTTACCGGCACCGACCCCGACCGCCTGGCCGAAGAGAAGCAGCGCGGCATCACCATCGAGCTGGGGTTCGCGCAGCTGGTGCTGTCCGACGGCACCGCCATGGGCGTGGTGGACGTTCCGGGCCACGAGAAGTTCGTGCGCCAGATGATCGCCGGGTCCACCGGCATCGACGTGGCGCTGCTGTGCATCGCGGCCGACGACGGCATCATGCCGCAAACCGAAGAGCACCTTGCCGTGCTTGAATTGCTTGCCATCCCCACGTGCGTGGTGGCGCTGACGAAGTGCGACCTGGTAGACGACGAATGGGCGGCGTTCATGGCCGACGAGGTGCGCGGGCGGCTGGCCGCAACGCCCTACGCAAACGCCGACGTGGTGCCGGTATCCAGCCGCACGGGAGCAGGCCTCGACGAGCTGCGCGCGGCCATCCAGAAAGCCGCGCATGCTACGGCGCGCCGCGCTGCCTCTAGCACGTTGCGACTTCCCGTCGATCGTAGCTTCACCATCAAAGGCGCCGGCACCGTTATCACCGGCACGCTGTGGAGCGGCGTTGCCGCCGTTGGCGACGAAGTGGAGATCATGCCCGCCGGCACGCGCACGCGCATCCGCTCCGTGCAGGTGCACGGCAAGCCCGTCGACGCTGCAGCAGCCGGCCATCGCACGGCGCTCAACTTGAACGCCGTGTCCACCGAGCAGGTGCGCCCTGGTGATTTCCTCTGCACGCCCGGAAGCGTGGTGCCTACCGATCACTTCGACGTGGACCTGACGTATTTGGGCACGCCGGGAAACGACAAGCCGCTGGAATCCGGCTCGCGCGTGCACGTTGCCCACGGCACGAAAGAATGCATCGGCCGCGTGCTGCTCATGGAAGGCTTGCCATCCATCGCGCCAGGTCAAAAGACGGCGGCGCAAATTCGCACCGAGGAGGACCTGCCGGTTTCATACGGTGATCGCTTCGTGATTCGTTCGTATTCTCCCGTCCATGTCGTCGGCGGCGGCGTGGTGCTGCGAGCCCACCCGCGCCGCACCACCACCATAAACGAAGGCGACAAGGCGCTGCTTGAAGCCCTGCGATCAGGCGATGAGGCCGCAGCTGTGCAAGCGGCGTTCGCTCAAGCCGAATACCCCGTCAGCGCCGGCGAAATCGCCCAAGCAACCGGGCTTTCCGCGGCACGCGCGGCAAAAGAGCTTGCAGCGCTGGTCGAAGCCCGCAACGCACAGCGCATCAGCACGGGAAACGCGTCTGCCGAGCTGTTCACCACGAAGCGCCAGCTGCAAAAACTTTCGAAAGCCATCGAGAACGCCCTGCTGAAGTTCCATGCCGCAAACCCTGCGGCCACGGGCATCGCAAAAGACGCCCTGCGCCAAAGCGTCATGCCCAAAGCCAGCGCCGAGGCATTCGCCGCCGTGCTGGCTTCCGCCCAAGCGTCCGGCCAGGCCGTTATGTGCGACGGTCTTGTCAGCCACCCGCAAGCGGGTGCGGGCGCGCGCGTGCTCGAAGAGCAGAACGCGCAGAAGCTGTCCGACATCCTGCGCGAAGCCGGCGTGAAACCGCCGTTTGCAGCAGACCTGTTCATCCAAGCCGACCTGGCGCCGAAACAAGCCTATAAAGCGCTTGGCGTGCTGGAGAAGCAAGGCCGCATCGAGAAAGTCAACGACGACCTGTTCTTCGACTCCCAGGCATTCGCAACGCTGAAAACTGCCGTGGCCGAACAGCTGGCCGGTGGCCCCGCCAGCGCCACCGAGCTTAAAGACGCCATGGGCCTTTCGCGCAAGCATGCCATTCCCGTGCTTGAGCACCTGGATGGCATCGGTTTCACACGCCGCGTCGGAGACGCCCGCGAACTGGTGTAATGGCTTTAAATCGCTAGGGTAAGCAATGCAATACGAACAAGACGACGGTTACGCCGAGCCCACACCTAAGACGACCGTCAATGCTACAAGAGAGTGCGGATGCACGGAATAGCAATCCAAACAAAAAGGAGCCCGTTTGGGCTCCTTTGCATTTCTTGGCGGAGATGCGTGCGAATCGAACACACCCGAGACGTTCTGCGCGCCTCACAACGGCTTTGAAGGCCGCGGGAACCACCAGGCCCCACCCATCTCCGAAAAGGCGTAATAGATTGTACCGTAACAGAAGCGTAACACGAAGCAATTCGATAAACGCACCGACAATTCCGCAAAGAGCGCATGCGAAAGTCGGTTCGCTTGCTATTTGTAGTATGGCAAGACCAGATTTCCCACAAGCGCAACGCCCATGAAACCCACGGCAAACAAGACAACGGCAGCAATGATATGGGCCCGATAGGAACGGCGCCGCACCCTCGGCAGCACTCGATAGACAGGACGCGGATCGAACAACAAAGGCATCGGGCTGATAAACAACAACCAGGCAAAGGCGAAGGTTACAGCTCGAGCAGGTATCGGCAGCAGCGCGGTGTCCCCACTTGTGTTAAATATAGAGTTCACGCAAATCACTGCAAGCAAAACTACCCAAATGATAAGCAAAACATCCCACGAAAAACCCAACCAATAAGGAACTCGCGAAAACAACTTTCGCATGTTCGCTTTTACCGAACATTTCGTCTTGACAGGCGCCGGCATACTCCCCTGGCTGGCAGCGGAAATCGGCTCTTCATGCGGCACCGCACAAGCCTCATCACTTTTGCAGCCTATATCAATGCCCACATCATAGGGGTCGCCACAAGCGATAGCATCTGATGACTGTTGCACAACTGCGATAGACGAATCAAACGCCCGAGCCAACGCCTTGACCGACTGGAAGCGGTCGGCAGGGTCAAACGAAACGGCCTGCAGAACAACATCGCGCAGTACCGAAGGCACGTTGTGCGTAGCCAGCACTTGAGCGATATGGTTTACTTCAGGCGTCTCTTCGCATAATAGGTAAAACAGCAGCATGCCCAGCGCGTATACATCGCTGCGCTCGTCGGTTTGGCCGTAGCCGAACTGCTCGGGCGGCGCATAGGCATGCGTGCCGAAATGCTTCGTGTCGGTAGTGGCATCCGCATCAAAGGTGCGCGCGATGCCCAGGTCGATGACGAACACCGCATTGCCTTCAGCCATGAAGTTTGACGGCTTGATGTCGCGATGGATAAGCGGCGGGTCGAAACGCTCGTGCAGCTCGCAAATGGCATCGCACACCTCGGGAAACAACCGCTTCGCCAGTTCAACGGACGGGTCGCACTCGTACACCACGTCGGCAAGCGTTTTCCCCGGCACGCACTCCATGACCACCGCATCCTGTTCGCCGACGCTGTAGCAATCGAAGATGCGCGGGAGGTGCAAAAAGCGCGTACCTTGGCGCTGCGCATCCAAGATGCGCCGATACGCTCCGCCAAGGCCCGCTTCGCAATCGAAATATTTGCGAATGTACGGGCCTTGTTCCGAGCCGTTTTGACCGACGAAGAACACGCGCTCAGTGCGCTCGAGCTGGCCGTTTTTCAGCACGGCGTCAACGCGATAGCACTCGTCGCGCGCCAGGGAATCAAGTTGTTGCTGGAGTTCGTCATTCATAACTGAAATGGTACCAGAAGTACGCCGGATGCGCGGCCGCGCCGCGAGCGGCTTATTCCGTGATGGTTTGCTCGTGAAACGCGTACAGCTGCTCATCGGCAGCTTGCAGCGTCTCGCCATGGCTGATGCAGAAAATGATGATGGCATCGCGGCGGTCTTTGCAATACAGCTCGTTGTGGCCGCCGGCCCGCAGCATGCGGTTCGTTTCCCGTAGCGTGCAGCTCATAGCGAAGGCAAGCTGCAGCAGCTTATTGCGCGACGGCTTGCGCTGGCCGACGAAAATCTGATAGCCGAACGTGGGGTTCAAGCCCGCCTGGCGCACCACCTCTGGACGCACAAGGCCTTTCTCGTCAAGCAATTGCTGCAGGTAACTGGGTAAATCGCGGCCATGCAACCGATGTTTGCCCGCAAACTTCACCGGGTCGGGCGCGCTCAGCAACTCATCAAGCAAATCTTCCGTCAAGGGTTCCTTCACGCGCCGCTTCCTCTTTCGCTTAATTCCACGTTTACTAAAGTAAACCATGTAGTCTTCTCAATACGATAGCAGAAGAACGGAATAAGACGCTTACAAATTGGCTATTGCATAGTCAGCCTCTTCTTCGGTGAATTTCTCACCATACTCGCTGGTAAGCTGATCGCGAATAGCGGAAGGCGACATGCTCATAGTGTCTTGATAAGACTTTGCTTTCTCAAGAGCATTGGCATTCCAATCAGCCTTTACGTTATCGATAGCGTACTGAGCCGCTTCCGGCGAAAATTGTTCGCCATATTCAGAAGTCAGCTGATCATACACACCCTGCTTCGACATATGCATCAGGTTGGAATAGGATTCAGCTTTTTTCAGCGCGGATTTATACTCCGTTGGAACCGATGCTTCTGCGGCTTTTGGCTCTGCAGTCGTCTCCGATTGCCCTTGCGAAACAGTTGAGCTTTCGGTACTCGAAGCGGTGGATTGTTGCGAGACAGCACTGCTTGTCGTTTGTGAAGATGAGGCGTTCGAACTTGTTGTCTTAGAACCTCCACCGGCACCGCCAACGACAGCCGCAATAACGATGATTGCAAGCACCCAAAACCACACACGTTTATACAGTGGTTTCTTTGCTGCTTTTCCTGAGGTGTCCTCTGCCATAGCAATTCCTTTCCAATAAGTGATTTGACGTGCGAAAACGTATTCCATGGTAGGGAAAGGGCTCTATCATTTCATTAGCTCGCGGCTACGATTTAGGAGGTTATCCGCCAGTAACTCATCTGAGGTCGCGGAATGCTCAAGCAATATTTCAGAGGCGCTACTTTGTTTGAGAAGATCCAAAAAGCGCCGGCCCAAGCGGACCGGCGCTTTTGCAGAAGAGCGTTATTGGATATGAAGCGAATGACTATTCGTCCTTTTCGTCGCCGGAAGTCTCGGCGGCATCCTCCTGAGTTGCGGCTTCTTCCTCAGCCGCCTGCCGAGCAGGCTCTTCACCCTGCTCGGCGGGGGCGTCGTGCTCGGCTCGGTTGCGGGCTTCGGCTTGTTCGGCCACGATGTCGTCGATGGACACGTGGGCGGCACCGGTGGTCTCAAGCGCTTCGATGGCGTCAAGGTCCTCGGCGTCCTCGGCCTGCGCGGCCTCGGCTTCGACCTCGGTCTGCGCGGCTTCAGCAGCGGCGGCCTCGGCCATCTCAGCAGCTTTCGCGGCGGCCTCGGCGGCAGCCTTTGCAGCCTCTTCAGCGGCCTTAGCGGCTTCGGCAGCGGCAATCTGCGCGGCCTCGGCGGCAGCGGCCTGCACCAGCTGCTCCACCGGCGCATCGTCGCGCACCAAGCGCACGGCGAAGTGCGCGTCGGAGGAGCCGGGGGCCAAGCGCGTGGCCAGGGCGTTGCGACCGCACAGCTTGTCAAGCTTAAAGTGCTTGCCAACCGCGCTGTCAAGGAACGCCTTCACCACGCCGGCGTTCTCCTCGCGCGTAACCGTGCACGTGGAGTACGCCAGCATGCCACCGGGCTTGATGTGCGTTGCGGCAGCCTTCAGCATGCCCAGCTGCGTCTTCGCGAAGTTCTCGACATCGCGCTCAGCCATGCGCCAACGGATTTCGGGATGACGGCGCAGCGTGCCCATGCCGGAGCACGGCGCGTCAACGAACACCAGGTCGAACAGGCGCTCGGGCATGACGTTGTCCAGGTCAAGCGCGTTGCCGGTGAATGCCTCAGTGACGTTCACCCCGTAATCTTCGGCGCGCTTCTCAAGCAGGCGCGTCTTGTACGCGTGGTTGTCGATAGTGACGTATTCTTCGATCTGCGAGCCGTACTTGCGGCAGGCGTTCGACTGCAGAAGAATGGTCTTCGTTGCACGGCCGGCACCAACCTCCAGTACACTGGCAGGCTTCTCATCGGGCAGGATGTTCGCCGCAACCATCTGGGCAGCCGCGTCGGACACCAGCATCTTGCCCTGGTCGATCTGACGCTCAAGCGCCGGCACCAGAAGCGCGCGGCTTTCGGGCACGCGCAGGCAGCCCGGAACGTCGATGGCGCCAAGGCTGACCGGCTCCGCAACCTCTTCGGCACGCTCGAACGCCTTCAGCACGTGATCGTCGGTAACCTTGCAGGCGTTCACGGCCACGAACAGCGGCGCAGGCTCGTTCGAAGCGCGCATGAAGTCGATAGCGGCCTGCGGGCCCAGGTCGGCCATAAGCTTGCGCACCATCCACGTGGGGAACGCCTGCGTGCGGGCAAGCGCGTCGATGTCGGTGGCCGGGTTGCCGAACGGGAAGTCCAGGCGCAGGCGCACCACCTTGTGCAGCACGGCGTTGGCCACGCGCGCAGCCGGGCCAGGGCTGAACGACTTCACCATCTCGACGCCCTGGTCAACAGCGGCATGCGCTTCCTTGCCCAAGAAGATGAGCTCGTACACGGAAATCTGCAGCGCGTCGCGCGTCTCGCGGAACACGTCTTCGGGCGTGTCGAGCGCGCGGTCGATGATCTCGTCGAGCGTGCCGCGGGCGCTGACGGTGCCAAGCGCCAGCAGCGTGGCGAACGCACGGTCCTCAACCGACATGCTGGAATGGTCGATCACCTTCGCGATAACGTCCTGCGCGAATGCCTGGCGCTCGCGAACGGTGCGCACGACCTCAAGCGCGGCAAGGCGCGCCGGCGTGGCGTTGTTCTTGCGCATGCGAGGAGCGGGCTTGTTGCCGCGCGGTGCGCCCTTGCCGCCGCGTTCGGCCTGCTCGGGCTTGCGACGCGGGTCGCGCGTGGTGTTGCGGCCGCGAAAATCAGGCTTCGGCGTGCGCTCGGCATCGCCGTCGCGGCGCGAGCCACCCTGCGGACGGGCGCCGTTGCGATCGAAGTCGCGCTTCGGGCCGCGGTTGAAATCGCGCTTGGGGCCGCGATCATTGCGGTCGCGGTCGCCGCGGTAACCGCCGCGGTTTTCGCC
>NZ_CDRSTZ010000005.1:41357-82127 GCF_977052095.1 Senegalimassilia sp. | reverse complement strand
TCGACATCACCTACACCGATTTCGTGCGCACCACCCAGCCGCGCCACACCCGCACCGTGCAGAAGTTCTGGCAGGACCTGTTCGACAAGGGCTGGTGCTACAAGGGCAGCTACGAGGGCTGGTACTGCGTGCACGAGGAAACGTACTACGCCGAGTCTGACCTGGAGAAAAACGAAGACGGCGTGTTTGTGTGCCCCGACTGCAAGCGCCCGGTGCAAAAGGCTGGCGGCGAGGAAAACTGGTTCTTCAAGCTCTCCGAATTCCAAGAGCCGCTGCTGAAGTTCTACGAAGAGCATCCTGATTTCATCCGTCCCGAAACGCGCAAAAACGAAGTGGTCACGTTCGTGAAAAGCGGCCTGAAAGACCTGTCCATCAGCCGTTCCACGTTCGACTGGGGCGTGCCGCTGCCGTTTGACGAGGGCCACGTGGCCTACGTGTGGGCCGATGCACTGCTGGCCTACCTCACGGGCATCGGCTACGGCGACGAGGCGCGCGGCGACGAGTTCGAGCGTCGTTGGCCCATGCAGTACCACTTTGTGGGCAAGGACATCACGCGTTTCCACTGTGTCATTTGGCCGGCCATGCTTATGGCCGCCGGCTTGCCCATCCCGCACACGGTGTTCGGTCACGGCTTCCTGCTTACCAAGGGCGAGAAAATGTCGAAGTCGAAGGGCAACGGCATGAAGCCCGCCGACCTGGTGAAAATCTTCGGCGTGGACGCGTATCGCTACTACTTTATGTCCGACGTGCAGTTCGGCCACGACGGCAACATCTCCATGGAACGCATGGTGCAGGTGTACAACGCCGATTTGGCCAACACCTGGGGAAACCTGTGCAGTCGCGTGTTCAACATGACGAAGAAGTACTTCGACGGCAAGGTGCCTGCCGTGCCGGCCGACGCCGCAGAGCGTGTAGCGAACCCCATGCTGCCTATCGTGGAGCAGCTGTACGCGAAGTATGACCCGTGCATGGCGCAGGTGGACTTCACCGGTGCCGCCGCCGCGGTGCAGGAGCTGGCCAGCCGCGTGAACCTGTACGTGGAGGAAAGCACGCCGTGGAACCTGGCGAAGAACGAGGAAACGCAGGGCGACCTGGCGGCCGTTATCTACAACGCGCTTGAGGCCATCCGCATCATCGCGCTGTACATGGCGCCGTTCATGCCGAACACGTCCAACGAGGTGTTCGATCGCCTCAGCCTGGGCAAGGTTACCGACGTGGTGGACATCGAGGCCGCCACGAAGTGGGGCCAGTTGCCCGCCGGCAACGCCGTCACCGTCGGCGACCCGCTGTTCCCGCGCCTGAACATGGACGAGATCGACGTCAACGCCGAATAACTGGCACGTACGAAGCGGGGCAAAGGGAACTTCCTTTTGCCCCGCTTTTTTGGAACGAGACGCGGTTTGTCCGCGCCGTCTCGGCAAAATGGGACAAGGGGACAGTCCCTTTGTCCCATTTGAGCTTGAATCTGACAAGGGGACAGGTGCCTTGTCAGATTCGTTTTACCAAGGGAATGTGAATGACCGAAGAGCAAGAACAACCCGTATTTCTCGACGCGCTGTTTCGCCAGAAGCGCAAGCACGGCAAGTTTCGCCTGGTAGAGCCGCCGCGGCTTGAGGGCGCGGTGGCCGACACGCACGCGCACGTGCATCTGTTGGCCGATCCGGCGCTTGAGTTCGCGCGTTGCGCGGTGTGGGGCGTCGACTTCGTGTGCGACATCATCGACGTGCAGGAAGATGCGCCCGAGGTGTTCGATCGCTTCGATGGCTGGTATGTCGAAGCGGCCGAGCGTTTGCCGCAGGTAGTCGAATGCACGCGCGAGGTGCTGGCGGCTGGTGGCGATGCGGTAACGCATCTGCCCGATGGCGCGCTGCCGGCGGCGTTCGTGCTGCCCGAGGGGGCTGCCGCGCGTCCGCTGCCGCGGCTGCGCCTGGCGTGCGGCGTGCATCCGCACAACGCGAAGTTCTACGACGACGCCATGGAGGCGCGCCTTGTTACGCGCTTGGCCGATCCGCGCGTGTGCGCCGTGGGCGAGATCGGGCTGGACTACCATTACGATTTGTCGCCGCGCGAAGATCAGCGGCAGGCGTTTCGCCGTCAGATTCGCCTGGCACACGAAACGGGCTTGCCGGTGGCGTTGCATGTGCGCGAGGCGCACGACGAGGCGTTCGCCATATTGCGCGAAGAGGGCTTTCCGGCGGCCGGCACGCTGCTGCACTGCTTCGATTTGGATTGGGGAACGCTGGAACCCTGGGTTGAACAGGGGTGCTACGTTGCGCTGGGCGGCGCGCTCACGTTCAAGCGCTGCCAGGATACGCGCGATGCGGTGGCGCGCACGTCGCGCAACCTGCTGCTTACCGAAACCGATTCCCCGTACATGACGCCTGAGCCCATGCGCGGCGTGCCGTGCGGGCCGGCGCACACGGTGTTCACCGCTGCGTGCATGGCTGAAGTGCTAGGGTGTGAGAGCGCCGCCGCCCGGGCCGAATTGCTGGCGCAGCTGCGCGAAAACGCCCGCACGTTGCTTGACCGTCCGCTCACCGCTTGGCAGCAAGCCCATGCGCCCGCTGCCGTAAACGAAAGGAATTGCGAATGAAACGCCTGATTATTGTCGGGTCGCCTCGCGTCGAGGGCCGCAGCGGCGCGCTGGCGGACCTGCTGTTCGAAAGCTGCATCGAAGAATGTCCGGAAGACGAGGTGTTCCTGGCGCCGGTGTCCACGCTGGAAGTGGCCGGGTGCAATGCTTGCGATTGGTGCAAACGTGGTTCCGCCGTTCTGCCGAACGGCGGAGATGCCGACGTTGCGGCCACCTGTGGCAGCGCATCCCGCGGCGAAGCCGGAGACTTGCGTACCGAAGTACGCGGCGCCTCCGTCTTCCCTACGGGCTGCACCACCACAGGCGCCCTCACTGACTCTCCCAATTCCCTGAGCGATGGGAATCCCAACGACGCCAATCGTCGGTGCGTTATCCGCGACGACATGGATGACATCTATCCGCTGCTTGAGGACGCCGACGAGCTTATTGTGGTGGCGCCCGTGTACTTTGCGGGCCCGTCGTCGCAGCTCAAGGCTGTGCTCGACCGGTTCCAGCCGTATTTCTGGACGCGCCAGCGCGCGCGGCGGCGCCCCTGTACGCTGCACGTGGTGGGCGAGGGCGGCGATCCGCACGGCTTCGACCCGCTAGTGGGCACAGTTCGCTCGGCAGCTGCTGTGGCGGGCTTCCGTCTGGAGCGCGTGCTTGACTGGGTAGGCAAGATCGACGAGTCGGGCGAAATCGTAGCCGAAGCGGACGAATATCCCATCAGCGGCCCTGTTGTGCGCGCGTTCGCCGGCGGCGCATCTGCGGCGGCGGTCGAGCCTGCGGAAGCGTCGGCCGAGCAGCCGGCTGCGCCCGCCGAAAGCGTGCCTGAAGCGTTCGCGGAAAACGACTTCGCCGCCCAACTTGCTTCCCAGGCTGCGCGCAGACAGCAACGTGCACGTCTTGACCTGGGAGAAAACGGTTCCGAGCGCCAGGTTATCAAGCTTGACGAAGAAGGCCGTCGCGTTGATGCGGCTCAGCACGGGCGCAAGCGCTTCGCGCAAAAGAAGCACGCGAACGCTAAGCGCGGCACAAACGGCGTGCAGCAGGCCAAACACGACAACCCGCACGCGCAAAAGGGCAAAGGCGGCGGCAAGGCTGGCGGCGCGAAAGGCGGCAATGCTAACCGCGGCGGAAAGCAGGGGAAGCGCCGTGGGTAACCTGTCGACGCTTGCGAGTCTTGCCGCCACGCGCGAGGTGCTGGCCGACCACGGCCTGACGGCAAAGTATTCGCTGGGGCAAAACTTCCTGGTCAACGATGCCATTGTGCAGAAAATCGTCGCGCTTGCCGAGCTTGACGGCGCCGATCGCGTGTTGGAAATCGGTCCGGGCATCGGCACGCTTACCATGGCGCTGCTGAAAGGCGCCGCGCATGTCACGTCCATCGAGCGCGATGCCGATTTGCCGGCCGTGCTCGAAGAAACGCTGGCGCCGTGGTGGGACAAGTTCACGCTTATCCAGAAAGACGCACTTGACCTGCAGCTTTCCGACCTGAATGCGCAGGCTATGCCAACGAAGCTTGTGGCGAACCTGCCGTATGCCGTGGCAGCCACAGTGGTGCTCGACTACTTCCAACGCATTGATTCGCTTCAATCTGCAACGGTGATGGTGCAAAAAGAGGTGGCGGACCGCATGGCGGCCGATCCCGGCACGAAGAACTACGGGGCGTACACGGTGAAGCTGCGCCTGTACGCGCAGCCCGCTGGCCGTTTTCCCGTCAGTCCGAACAACTTCTTTCCGCCGCCGCGCGTGGACAGCGCCGTTATCCGCCTGAATCGTCGTCCCGTGACGGATGCTTCCGGAGCGCCGCTTGATGCAAATGTGGTGCGCGCGGCATGCACCATGGCCGATGCGGCATTCGCCAGCCGCCGCAAAACGCTTTCGAACTCTTGCAAAACGTACTTTGCCGGCCGCGGCGCGCAAGGCGGGGCGGTGGCGCAGCATTTGCCGGTGCTGTTCGAGCGCGCGTCAATCGACCCGAAGCGGCGCGGCGAAACGCTGTCGCTTGCGGAGTTCGTGCAGCTGGGGCAGGAGTTGCTTGCGGTGCAGGCACAGCTTGGCCAATAACGTTTTCATGCACCGATAAGGCCGGCGCTTGTTGGCCAAATATCACAGAACGGCCCAGCGGATGTGGCCGTTCTGTGATAACTGCTATAAAAATGGGTGCAAAAGATGGAGAAGTAAGCTTGCATTGACCCGCATGATACAATTGTGAACTGTTATCTGTGTGTTATGCGGGAAAGAGCTACTATGGATTTAGCGAAGCAAGCAAAAATCGTCGACTCCATTCATGATACGTTACATGACTTCGTCGGTCAACGCCTGAAGGTTCGCGCGAACATGGGTCGTTCTAAGATCGTCGAAAGCGAAGGCATTTTGATGCAGGTGCATCCGCAGCTGTTCATCATGGAAGTCGACCGCAAGCGCGGCCGCACGGCGCGTCAGTCCTACCAGTACGTCGACGTTTTGACGGGTATGGTGGAGCTGTCGCAGAACGGCGAGCCGCTGTTCGAGCCGTTCATCCCCGAGGGGGACGAGCCAGGCGTGGACATGTCCATGCTTGAGGAAAAGGTGCTTTCCTAGGCGCTTTCGAAATTGCAAGAAACGGGGGCCGGTGCGGCCCCTGTTTTGCGTATGGGCGCGCTGTGGCATGAAACATGGACATTTTGCGAATGCTGCGCAAGAACTGTTTGACAAAGCAAAGGTGAACGAGGAAAATGCTTTCTCGCGCAAAGCGCAATACCCATGGGGATGTAGCTCAGCTGGGAGAGCATCACGTTCGCAACGTGGGGGTCGTGGGTTCGAATCCCATCATCTCCACCATGGAAACTTCGGAGCCGTCAGTTTTCTGGCGGCTCTTTTTTATGTCGGAGGCCAAAAGGGTTCACGCCGGAAGGCGGGAGCTCGTCGGAAGCGCGGGGACCGTCGATTTGCCGGGCTTTTCGCAAAGGCCGCTCATTATCGAAGGAGAAACATGGCAGGCCTGAAAGCAGTGCTGTTCGACAACGATGGAACGTTGGTCGATTCGCATGATCTTATCCTTGCGAGTTTTCGCTATGCGGGGCCGGCGGTGCTTGGTCGGCAGCTCAGCGATGAAGAGTACCTGCAAAAGGTTGGGCAGCCGCTTTCGGTACAGGTGCGTGATTTCACCGATGACCCGCAGCTGCGGGAGCGGTTCTGCGAGGCGTACCGCGCGCATAACAAAACGGTGCACGACCAGATGATCAAGGCGTTTCCCGGCACCGTCGAAGCGCTGGCGAAGCTGGCGTCGGCGGGCTTGAATCTGGGCGTGGTCACGTCGAAGCGCCATGAGGTAGCGTGGCACGGGCTTGAGGTGGTCGGCGCGGCGCAGTACCTGGATTGCTG
The DNA here is from genome assembly GCF_977052095.1 of Senegalimassilia sp. Lineage (NCBI taxonomy): Bacteria > Bacillati > Actinomycetota > Coriobacteriia > Coriobacteriales > Coriobacteriaceae > Senegalimassilia > Senegalimassilia sp. The sequence goes on along the minus strand of NZ_CDRSTZ010000005.1, from coordinate 76,186 downwards.
CGTGGGGTGGGACGACGTCGAGCGTCCCAAGCCCGATCCGCAGCCGGTGCAGCGCGGCTGCGAAATACTCGGCTTCGCGCCAGCTGAGTGTCTGTACGTGGGCGATGCTCCGTTCGATTTGCAGGCCGGGAATGCGGCCGGCACGAAAGCAGCGGCCGTGACCTGGGGCATGTTCGACGAAGCGCGGCTTGCGGCCGAAAATCCCACGTTCGTGGCGCATACGTGGGACGAACTTGTGAAGGGCGTTTTGGGGCTTCGCTAACGGAATCGATGCGCCGTACGGCCTTTTCGCGAGGCATTTCGGCGGCGGTAAAGACGCTACGGTGGCTCGGGTGAGTCTTGTTTGCAAGCGTTGATGGACCATCGGCGCGCCATGCTGCAGACAGAGCGGTGGTAACGTTTCGCGCTTGCGGTAATCGTGCGAAGGGCGCGCGGCGCCTTTCGCGGCGCGGTATACTTGCTGCACAACGAAATGGACAGTTCGAAAACCTCCTGTCGGTAAACAAAACTAGGTACCTTTGCTTGCTTTCGCAGCGGGAGCTGCCGGTGCTGCGTCTTGTGCGGCTGGGCATGGCTCGCGCGGGCGGACGCGGTTTTGCGGCGCGTCGAATGCGGTGTTGACGCGCATCGTGGTAGGCAACGCGTGTTATAAGGGCCTTTTCCGACGGCGGTTTTCGCTTTACGGGAAAGGCTTTTGCTATGTATGGCTTGAAAACGGAGAGCAGCTTCGATGCAGCTCATTTTCTGACGGATTATCACGGCAAGTGCGAGAACCTGCACGGCCACCGTTGGCGCGTGGTGGCGTATCTGGAGCAGGCGGAGCTGCAAACCGAGGGTACGCACAAGGACATGGTCATCGATTTCGCCGAGTTCAAGCATGCGCTGCGCGATTTGACCGAGGAGCTTGACCATTCGTTTGTGGTGGAAGAGGGCTCGCTTATGCCCGAAACGCTTGAATGCCTGCATAAAGAGGGCTTCACGCTTTCCATGATGCCGTTCCGCACCACGGCGGAGAATCTGGCGCGCTATTTCTTCGACAAGCTGGCCGAAAAGGGTTTCCCGGTGTCGCAGGTTGATGTGTACGAAACCCCGAACAACTGCGCGATTTACCGTGCCTAGCAGGGAAAACAACGTGCAACCTGCGGTTTGCGAGCCGCGCGGCGGCGCGCGTCAATCTGAACAGGCGGCAGCGCACGCAGGTGCTTCTTCGCCCGATGCGTGCGAAGCGTCTGCACTGCTTGGCGGCAACGGCGCCGAGGCAGGCTGCGCCGCCATGCCGGTGGTGGAGAAGTTCATCAGCATCAACGGCGAAGGGCGCTGCGCGGGCAAGCTGGCGGCGTTCATCCGCTTTGCGGGTTGCAACTTACGCTGCTCGTATTGCGACACGATGTGGGCGAACGAGCCGGGTGTTGCCGTGCAATCGGAAACGGTTGCGGCGCTGGTGGCGTGGGTACGCGAAACGGGCGTGGAGTGCGTGACGCTGACCGGTGGCGAGCCGGTGCTGCAACCGCATCTTGCGCAGCTGGTGCGCGTGCTGTGCGGCGAAGCAGGCCCGATTGGGCGCGGCTTGCGCGTGGAAGTTGAAACGAACGGGGCCGCTGACCTGGCAGAACTTGCCAATTTGCGGCAGCAGCTTCGCGGCGTGGCGCCCGGTGCGCTCACGTTTACCGTGGACTGGAAGTTGCCTTCAAGCGGTATGGAGGCGCACATGCTGCCCACCAATTTCGCGCTGCTTGATGCGCGCGATGCCGTGAAATTCGTGTGCGCCGAAAGCGATCTGCCGCGCGCGCTTGAAGTTGCACGGCAGCTTGACCTCCCCGGGCGCGTTCCGGTGTACCTCAGCCCGTGCTTCGGGCGCATCGAGCCGGCGCGCATCGTCGAGTTCATGCAGGAAAACGGCATGATATGGGCAACGGCTCAGCTGCAGTTGCACAAGATTATCTGGCCTAACGTTGAGAGGGGCGTGTAGCAGGCATGAAAGAATCCAACAAAGTGTTCCCGTCGTTGGCGCAAGCCGCGGCTGCGGTTCGCGAAGGCGCCTTTGGAACGGCAGCTGTCGGCGAAAAGTCGCACAACGCTACGGCCGCGTCCGGCACTGCGGCTAATGAGAGCTCCCGTTCGTTCGGGTCGTTCGCTGCTGCGGCAGCGGCGTACAAGGCGGCCGGCCCGCAGCTGGGAGCGTCGCAAGAGGGGCAAAAGGCGCTGGTGCTATGCAGCGGCGGCGTGGATTCCACCACGCTTCTGGCCATGGCGGTTGAGCGTTATGGCGCCGAAAACGTGTTCGCGCTGAGCATCTCGTATGGCCAACGCCACGAGAAAGAGATTGAAAGCGCGAAGGCTGTTGCGACGTATTACGGCGTTGAGCAGCGGTTTTTGGATCTGTCGGCCATTTTTGCCGACAGCAACTGCAGCCTGCTTGCGCACTCCACCGACCAGGTTCCCGAGGAAAGCTACGCCGAGCAGCTTGACGAAAGCAACGGCGCGCCGGTCAGCACGTACGTGCCGTTCCGCAACGGACTGTTCTTGTCGTCGGCAGCATCCATGGCGCTGTCGCTGGGCGCAAGCGTGCTGTATTACGGCGCGCACCACGACGACTGGGCGGGCAACGCGTACCCCGACTGCTCGCTGGAGTTCGTGTACGCCATGAACCTTGCCATCATGGAGGGCACGGGCGGCGAGCTGCGCATGGAGGCGCCGTTTGTGGAATGGTCGAAGGCCGATATCGTGAAACGCGGCCTTGAGCTGGGCGTTCCCTATGAGCTGACATGGAGCTGCTACGAGGGCGGCAACTACCCGTGCGGCGCATGCGGCACATGCATCGATCGCAATCGCGCGTTCGAGCTGAACGGCGTGCGCGACCCGCTGCTTGATGTGCTTGACGCACAGCGCGCGCAAGCGGGCAAATAGGGCTTGGCGCTGCGGCCTTGCCGAGCAATTAGGCCGCAGTACCTTTGGGTAAATGTAGCTGCAGCAACTGCGGGGCCTCTTGGCGATAGAGGATATCGAAGCTGCCTGTTTCTTCTCAAGGTCATCTCATTTGCAGATAACACGATATGCGCGTAACGTGTCCGCGCTTGAAAGGAATCTTATGACGAACGAAAAACCTACGCGCGAAGGCGCTGACGACCTGTCGCTTTTGGGCAATCAGGGCGTGCAATATCCGCAAACGTACGACCCCAGCGTGCTTGAGACGTTCGAGAACAAGCACCCGGGCAACGATTACTTCGTGAAGTTCAACTGTCCGGAATTCACGGCGTTGTGCCCGATCACCGGCCAGCCCGACTTCGCCACCATCTACATCTCGTACGTGCCGAACATCCGCATGGTGGAAAGCAAAAGCCTGAAGCTGTACCTGTTCAGCTTCCGCAACCATGGGGACTTCCATGAGGATTGCGTCAACGTCATCATGAAGGACCTCATTGCGCTGATGGACCCGAAGTACATCGAGGTGTGGGGCAAGTTCCTGCCGCGTGGCGGCATTTCCATCGACCCGTACTGCAACTACGGCAAGCCCGGCACGCGCTGGGAGCAGGTTGCGTGGGACCGTCTGGCGAACCACGATTTGCACCCGGAAGCGGTGAACAATCGCTAGGGAAGGGCATGAGGAAATCGACGTACATACGTATGACGAATGCGCTGCGGGCGCGGCCGGCTGCGACACGTGCGGTTGTGCTGGCGAACAAGGCCATCACGAATGCCGTGTATGTGGCGTATCCGTGCTTGCTCGCATGGCTTGCTGTGCGGCAGATTGCGTTTGGCTGGCCGGCAAAGCCGCTGCTGTGCGCGCTGCTGGTGCCAGGCGTATCGTTCGTGCTGGTCACCGCCTTGCGTAAAGCTATCAACGCGCCGCGTCCCTACGAAGTGTTCGATGCGGCGCCCGTCATCGCGAAAGATACGCAGGGCAATTCGTTTCCCAGCAGGCACACGTTCAGCATCTTCGTGATAGCCATGACGTTTTGCGTGTGGTGTCCGCTTGCGTGGGCAGGGCCGGCCATGTTGGCGGCGGGCGTTGCGCTTGCCGTCATTCGCGTGGTGTCGGGCGTGCATTTTCCGCGCGATGTGGTTGCCGGCGCCGTGCTGGGCATTGCGCTGGGTGCGGTTGGATTCTTGCTGTAGCAACAATCGCTTTCGCGCTGGTTTTGGAAACGCGACTGCCCGGGTATTGGCTGCGTCTGATTGCCCGCGGCGCCGCGGCTGCTGGCTGCTCCGGTCTTGCTGGATTGCCTGCGGTGTCGCGGGCTCGTTAAGCGGCGTCTCCGGCCTTCGCTATTTTCCTTTTGCAGCCCTGGTCAAACGGCTCGCAAATACAAGAAAGCCCGCTCAATGGGGAGTTGAGCGGGCTTTTGCTTGGCTGCCAAAGGCCAAGCTTGCGCAGCCAAGGAAACATGCAGAGCACGCCAGCGCGGCGATTCGCCTTCGCGCTTGCTGAGGGATAGGCTACTTGATGGCTTCGAAGCCGGCGGCCAGATCGGCGATGATGTCGTCGATGTTCTCGGTGCCGATGGACAGGCGCACGGTGGTGGGCTTGATGCCGGCGGCCAGCAGCTCTTCTTCGGTTAGCTGGGAGTGCGTGGTGGAAGCCGGGTGGATGACCAGGGACTTCACGTCGGCAACGTTGGCCAGCAGGCTGAATAGGCTCAGGCTTTCAGTGAACTTGCGGGCATCGTCGGCCGTGCCCTTCACATCGAACGTGAAGATGGAGCCGGCGCCATTGGGATAGTACTGGTCGTACAGCTCCTTGGCGCGGCCGGTGGCCAGCGACGGGTGGTTCACGGAAGCAACCTGCGGGTGGTTGTTCAGGAACTCGACAACCTTCAGCGCGTTCTCCACGTGGCGATCGACGCGCAGGGACAGCGTCTCAAGGCCGAGCAGCAGCAGCCAGGCGTTGAACGGCGAAAGCGTTGCGCCCTGGTCGCGCAGCAGCGTGGCGCGGGCCTTCGTGATGTAGGCAGCCTCACCGGCGGCCTCGGTGAACACCACGCCGTGATAGCTGGGGTTGGGCTTGGCAACGCCTGGGAATTTATCGGCGTTGGCGGCCCAGTCGAACTTGCCGGCGTCGGTGATCACGCCGCCCATGGCCGTGCCGTGGCCGCCGATGAACTTCGTAGCGGAATGCACGACGACGTCGGCGCCGTGCTCGATGGGGCGCAGCAGGTAGGGCGTGGAGAAGGTGGCGTCAACGATAAGCGGCACGTTGTGACGATGCGCGATGTCGGCCCAAGCCTCAAGGTCAAGCACGTCGGAGTTGGGGTTGCCCAGCGTTTCGGCGTACAACAGCTTCGTGTTGTCCTGGATGGCGGCCTCAACGGCGTTCAGGTCGGCGGGGTTGACGAACGTGGTGGAAAGGCCCTGATCAGCCAGTGTGTGCTCGAACAGGTTCAGCGTGCCGCCGTACAGGTTCGTGGAGGACACGATGTGGTCGCCGGCCGTGGCGATGTTCTGCACGGCGATGGTGATGGCAGCAGAACCGGTGGCAACGCCCAGGGACCCAACGCCGCCTTCAAGCGCGGCAACGCGCTCTTCGAAGATGCTGACGGTGGGGTTGGTCAGGCGGCTGTAGATGTTGCCGGGCTCGGTCAGGCCGAAGCGGCCGGCAGCGGTGGCGGCGTCCTTGAACACGTAGGACGACGTCAGGTAGATCGGCACGGCGCGGGAATCAGTGGCTGGATCGGGCTGCTCCTGGCCGGCGTGGACCTGCAGGGTTTCAAAGGCGTACTTCGCTTTCTCAGACATTTCGTTATCTCCTTAACCGATGACTATTGCTTTCTTGTTTTTGTATAACGTGATGACGGTTGTTAGTTATACCGAAGCAAAGGAAGTGGGTCAATAGGAATATAGGAGATTCCGTGCGCCGAGTATTTCGAATTATCGATACCCGGCGCGCGTGATGAACGATAAGCCTAGCAAAATTGTAGGTGTTACGGGTGAAAAGAGATCTTGAACAGGGAAAACGGTAAATGTCACAATGCGCTCTTTGCGATAGCGTTGTGCTGCGTCCGCACGAAGGAGTTGCTGTGAGGCAATGCGAATGATGCCAAGCGTGGCTGCGTTCTCGGCAGCTAATTTCGGGAAACGCTGCCAAACGTGCGGCGGTGTTGCCGTACTTACGAGAATTTCACCACGCACAGCACCACAAAGCCCACAACAACGATTGCAGCAACCGGGCGCATGACGCGGATGGGCACTTTTGCCAGCGCCTTTTGGCACAGCGGGTAGATGATTCACGTGTACAGCATGGCCAAGACGCCCAGGCCGATGTCGTTCACGATCTACGCCTGGCCCGAAAATGTTGCCAGGCAGTTGCGAGTTGTCCCACAGCGGGTAGTTGCCCGCGGCATCGGGCTGGTTGAGTAGAAAGCCCATGGCAAGCTCCATAGCCATGCACACCAGCACGGTGATGACGAAGTATTCCAGTGCGGCGCCCCACATGGTTTTGCGGCGTTTTACCAGCTGGATGAGCAGCGGCACCAGGGCGATGGCGCACACCAGCACGCCGATGCCGTATACCATGAACGGATACAGGGGGTCGTCCCACACCAGCGAATCGGCGTCCACGATGCCGAAGATGTTCATGAAGCTGCAGTAAAGGATTTCCATCCAATGGCCCGCCACGCTGAAGAAGCAGAAGTAAATGGCCTGGTTGCGCCGAAGTGTTACAATCGGTTAAGTTTCAGAAGTTATAAGGAGGAAACTATGGTCGCAACCGTGATTATCTGCATAGCAATCGTTGTCGCTGGCTTTTTTGCTGGACGGCAGGCTATCCGCACGTTTTCCGGCGATGGGTCGTGCTGCGGCAAGAAAAGCGCGAAGAAGGCCCGCCGCGTGCGCGTGACCGACACCGACGAGGCGAACTATCCGTACACCACCGATGTGCCTGTTGGCGGCATGACCTGCGAAAAGTGCGTGGCTGCTGTGGAAAATGCGCTGAACAGTATCGATGGCGTGTGGGCGCGCGTCAACCTTGCGGAAAAGAACGCCCACGTGCTGTCCAAACAGCCGCTTGACATGGAGCGCGTGAAAGACGTTTTGCGCGATGCCGGCTACTACGTGATGCAGCGATAAGAGACGCGGCGAGAAATCGAAATAGCGGCTAGACCAGCGCTTTGCAAGTGGTCTAGCCGCCGCTGCGTTATGCTAATTGCGCCCCGATGCGCATGCAGTCGGTTGCGGCATCGTCGTCAGGATAGTCTTTCGCGATGACGCTATCCACCACGTTCAAGCCGGCTTCCTCGGCGCGCTGCTCCCACAGCTCCATCCATTCGCCGTCGTTCCAGTCGTAAGAACCGAACAACGCCACCTTCTGGCCGGAAAGCGCCGGCTCAACTTCGTCGTACATAGGCAGGAATTCGCCGTCCTCAAGCTCTTCGTCGCCCATGGCGGGGCAGCCGAACGCGAAGGCGTCGTAGTCGGCAATGCGGTCAGCGCTGAAGTCGCCGCACTGGATGATGTCTGCGGTTGCTCCTGCGGCGCGTGCGCCCTGTGCCACCAGATCGGCCATGGCCTCGGTGTTGCCCGTGCCGCTCCAGAAAACCACTGCTACTTTGCTCATGGGAAAATCCTTTCGTTTGCGTGTGAAATGTCGGTCTGTGCCGAACGACCGGGGCGCTGCTCAAGCGCGCCGGGCGCAAGGCGCAGGGCCTTTGGCCTTCAGCCTGCTGCGGCGAATGCCTCGGCTGCGGGGAAGTTGTCGTCGAGCGTGGCAAGGCAGTCAATGGGCACGCCCTCGTCGTACAGGTCTTCGTAGGCCGAGGTGCACGTTTTGTAGCAGCAGAAGCACGCTTGCGCGTCGCGTTGCCGGCTGTACACCTTCCAGCAGCCGGTGCACAGGCAGTTTTCGCCCTTGTTCTCGATAAAACCGATGACGTCGTCGAAGGGGTAGCCCAAGAAGAAACCGATTTCGTGGGGGAATGCGCAACTTTCCGAAAGCGTGGCGGCAAGGTCGGTGCCGCAGATGCGGCGGTGCAGTTTCAGGATGCAGGCAGAAAGGTCGGCAGGGTTGTAGCCTTCGCTTTGCAGGTACTGGGCAATGTTGGGCTGCGAAAGGCTTGCTTTCAGCATAGTTGGACGGTAGACGTACAACAGCAGCCCAGTTTTGCGGCGCGCCAGCACTTCGATGCGAACGCCGCAAGGCTCAAGCTTTGCGCGGCATGCGGCAAGTTCGCGGGCGAACCGGCACGGCTCGGGTGCGAGCGCGCTGGATCCCGAGTTCAAGCGGCTATTTTGCGTGCGCATTCCGGGATTGTCGTCGTGTTCGATTCCTTCACGGCACACAAAAAGATTCGCCGGCTTCAGCCCTGCAAGCGTGGGGGAGCAGTGGTGGACGAGTTTTCGCTCAAGCAAATTGCTAGCTGCGGTTGTTCTCATGCTGCCTCCTAAAGTACGAAATGGCTAACATAGTAACAATAAGTAATCCGTAGTCAACTTACATTTTGAAAAACATTGCAAATCGACCGCGAAGCAACGTGAGCGGGTGTGATCGGTCGTCCGGTCTGTGGGGAATTGCTTGTTGCGCTGCGCTTGTGAGCGCAAACTCCCATTAGTTTGCGTTTTGCGGCGTTTCCGCTTGGTAGCGCAAGTGCTGGCTTGGCTGTGACATGGGGAAACGTGTAACCGAGATGCTTCGATAATCAACGCAATGATGTTAAAACGCAAACTAGCGGGAGTTCGCGCTCAATGCGACAGCAAAGAGGCTTCAGGGGGCGTTTCGGCACTTGATGGTCGCAAGAATGGCGCGCATGGATGGCTGACGTGCCGGACTTACGCTCCCACAAACACAAGCGTTATGGTTGTTGCCGCGAGTATGCCAAGGGTTCGAGCTTTGCGGCGTTGCTAGTTTCGGATGATCTTTGCCTGCTGACGCCTTTGCCCGTTGCGTTGCCGTAGGTCCAGCGGCGCTGCTCACCCGGCGTGCGCGGGGCTTTTCGGAACCTTGGCGGGCAACAAACAAGCCCCCGACCTGCAGCGTTTTAGAAACGCGAGGTCAGGGGCCTTTGCGGCGTTATGCTGCGCGCGGGTAGACCCGCGGGTGCTTACAGGTGCGCCTGGATAAGCTTCGGGCGGAAGCCTTCGTCCTCAAGTGCCTCGACGATCTGCTTCTTGTGATCGGGACCGAACGCCTCGATGGTGACGCGCAGCTCCACGGCGGCCTGGCGGTTCGTGCTGACGAATTGGTTGTGGTCGAGGCGGATGACGTTGCCTTTGTTGTCAGCGACGACCGACGCCACGCGCACCAGTTCGCCGGGGCGGTCGGGCAGAAGCACGCTGACGGTGAAGATGCGGTCGCGCTGGATGAGGCCGTGCTGCACCACCGACGACATGGTGATGACGTCCATGTTGCCGCCGGACAGGATGGACACAACCTTTTTGCCTTCGAAATCAAGGTGACGCAGGGCGGCCACGGTCAGCAGGCCGGAGTTCTCCACGATCATCTTGTGGTTCTCCACCATGTCCAGGAAGGCCACGATGATCTCTTCGTCGTCAACGGTGATGATGCCGTCGAGGTTTTGCTGGATGTAGGGGAAGATCTTGTCGCCCGGCTCAAGCACGGCGGTGCCGTCGGCGATGGTGTTCGCGCTGGGCAGCTTCACCACGTGGCCGGCTTCAAGCGAGGCTTTCATGCAAGCGGCGCCGGCGGGCTCCACGCCGATGACCTTGATGTGCGGGTTCAGCAGCTTGGCCAGTGTGGACACGCCCGTGGCCAGTCCGCCGCCGCCGATGGGCACCAGGATGTAGTCGACCAGCGGCAGCTCCTGCACGATTTCCATGGCGATGGTGCCCTGGCCCGTGGCAACGCCCAGGTCGTTGAACGGGTGGATGAACGTGTAGCCGTTTTCTTCGGCCAGCTTCAGCGCGTGCTCGTAGGCCTCGTCGTAGACGTTGCCGGCCAACACCACGTCGGCGCCGAGCGCTTTCGTGCGCTCAACCTTGATGAGCGGCGTGGTGGTGGGCATGACGATAGTGGCCTTCACGCCGTAATGGCGTGCGGCGTAGGCGACGCCCTGCGCGTGGTTGCCGGCCGATGCGGTGATGAGGCCGCGATCGCGCTCCTCGTCGGTTAGCGTGCTGATTTTGTAGTAGGCGCCGCGCACCTTGTATGCGCCGGTGCGCTGCATGTTCTCGGGCTTGAAAAATACGCGATTGTGGGAAATCTCGCTGAAGTAGGGGCTTTCAATAAGCTTCGTCTCCTGTGTAACTTCCTTGACTTTGGCGGCTGCTTCTTCGAATGCATCCAGCGTCAGCATAGTTCACCCCTTTGGCTTTGTTCGCGACGGTTTTGTGTTGGGAACCATCATAGCCGTGCACGCGGTAAAATAGGGGATGTTCCATATCAGCGCGACAAAATAGCTGCCGCGGCGCAGTAATTTTTTGCCCGTGGCGCCCGCGCTGGGCAAGACGCGCTTTGCGCAGAGGGGCCATTGCGCCCGGAAGGAAGGTCATCATGAAGGTTATCGCCACCCCGAGCGCTCCGGCGGCAATCGGTCCGTACGTGCAGGGCCGCGTGTCCGGCAACTTGCTGTTCGCCAGCGGTCAGATCGCGCTCGACCCGGCAACCGGCGAGCTGGTGGGCACCACCATCGAGGAGCAGACGGCGCAGGTCATGAAGAATGTGGCGGCAATTCTGGCCGAGGCGGGCACCGATTTCGACCACGTGCTGAAGGCCACGTGCTTCCTTGACGATATCAACGACTTCGCGGCGTTCAACGCCGAGTACGCCAAGTCGTTCGGCGATGCGCGCCCCGCACGTTCGGCTGTGGGCGTGGCGAAGCTGCCGAAGGGCGCCCTGGTGGAGGTCGAGGTTATCGCCGAGGTGTAGCGCGAAGGGCTTGCGGGTTTTGCTTGCGAGCGGTGAGAGGCATGCAAGCCGCGAGGGCCTGCATGGTTTGTTTGCGGACGGGGCGTCGCTTGTGCGGCGCCCCGCTTTTTGCGCGCTTACTACTTTGGTCGCGTCGCTTGCGTCGAAGCTTGCGAGCTGAGCATGGTTTCGCACGCCGCAAACGGCGGCTTGCGCGGGGTAAGCGGCGCTTGCGCTAGAGATTGTGCGCAGGTGCGCGGGCGTGGGTTTTCGCTTGTGTACCATAGGCGGGTACGACAAGCCCGACCATGCGGCCGGCTCGCGTTTGCGCAGGCCGCACGCCATGTTCGGGATGCAATCCTTAACGGCAAAGGAGCGATGCGCATGTGCGGAATCGTTGGTTTCACGGGCACGCGAGCGGCCCAAGGCGTCTTGATCGAGGGCCTGTCGCGGCTTGAATATCGCGGCTACGACAGCGCCGGCGTGGCCATCTATCAGGACGGCAAGCTTGAGGTCGTCCACCGCAAGGGCAAGGTTTCCAGCTTGGCGCACACGTTGGGGCATTTCAACTTTGCGGGCACGTGCGGCATTGGCCACACTCGCTGGGCCACGCACGGCCGTCCGAGCGAGGCGAATGCCCATCCGCACACCAGCTGCGACGGCCGCATCGCGGTGGTGCACAACGGCATCATCGAGAACTTCGCCGATTTACGCGAGGAATTGCAGGCAGCTGGCCATACGTTCACGAGCGACACCGACACCGAGGTGGTTCCGCACCTGGTTGAGCAGGCGCTTTCCGAAGGCGCGCCCGACCTGATGGCGGCCGTGGCCCGAGCGTGCGAGCGCCTGGTGGGCGCCTACGCGCTGGCCGTGACGTCGGCTGACGAGCCGGGCACCATCGTGGCCACGCGCAAGGACTCGCCGCTGGTTGTGGGCCAGGGCGAAGACGGTGCCTACGTTGCCAGCGACATCATCGCCATGATCGACGCCACGCGCGACGTGGTGGTTATGAACGACGGCGAAATGGCGCGCCTGACGCCTGAAGGCGTGACGTACTACACCGCATCTGGCCAGGTCATCGAGCAGCCGAAGGTCACGCACGTGGATTGGGACCTCGACGTGGCCGAAAAGGGCGGCTACCCCGACTTCATGCTGAAGGAGATTCACGAGCAGCCGCGCGTCATCCGCGACACGCTGGCTGGGCGCCTGGTGGGCGGCGCGCTGTCCATCGACGAGCTGGACCTGTCCGTTGAGGAGCTCAACCTCATCGATCGCGTGTACATTATCGCGTGCGGCACCAGCTACCACGCCGGCCTCATCGCGAAGAACCTCATTGAAGGCTGGGCGCGCATCCCTTGTGAATGCGAAGTGGCCAGCGAATTCCGCTATCGCAACCCCATCATCACGCCAACCACGCTGGTGGTGGCGGTGTCGCAGTCCGGCGAGACGGCCGACACGCTGGCTGCCATTCGCGACGCGCGCGTGAAGGGCGCCCGCGTGTTCGGCATCACCAACGTGGTGGGAAGCCCCGTGGCGCGCGAGTCCGACGGCGTCATCTACACGAAGGCCAACAAGGAGATTGCCGTTGCCTCCACGAAGTCCTTCCTGGGCCAGGTGGTGTCGCTGACATTGCTTGCCATGCTGTTGGCGCAGGTCAAGGGCAAGTTGAAGATGAATCAGATCCGTCTGCTGTTCCGCGAGCTGGCCGATACCGCCGATCAGGTCGAGCGCATCTTGGCCGAGTGCAAGCCGGCCATCGAGGAGGCGGCGCTGGCGTGCAAAGACGCCCGCAGCGCGCTGTTCGTGGGCCGCGGCATGGGCGCGGCGGTCAGCCGCGAGGGCGCGCTCAAGCTCAAGGAAATCAGCTACCTGCACGCCGAATCCTATCCGGCCGGCGAGATGAAGCACGGCCCCATCGCGCTGATCGACGAAGGGTTCCCTGTCATTGCCGTTGCCACGAAAAGCCCGGTGTACGACAAGCTGGTGTCGAACCTGCAGGAAAGCAAGGCGCGCGGTGCCATGGTGGTGGCCATTGCCACGGAAGGCGACGAGGAGATTCGCAAGCACGCCGACCACGTCATCTACATCCCGAAGGTGCGCGATGCGTTTTCTGCCATCACGGCCAGCGTGCCGCTGCAGCTGCTGGCGCGCGCCATCGCCGTGGCCCGTGGCTGCGACGTCGACCAGCCGCGCAACCTGGCAAAAAGCGTAACGGTGGAGTAACGCGCAGTTTGACCTGCGAAAATTTGCCGCAAGACAAGGCGACCCAGGTTTACAGCTTGGGTCGCCTTGCGTTTGCGATCGCGGAAGTGCGTTGACCGTTGGAGCCAAGATGGGCAGGCGTTGGCCCCCCCTTCCGCTGCTCGCGCAGCACCTTTCGCATCGTGCTTTCGTGATTGCCGGGCTGAGGCGGTCAAACGCCGCTAAAGCGGACGGGCAGTATCCGTCCCACCCCCCCCTTGCCGTCTCCGGCAACCGGGTTCTGCCGTTCGCATACCGATTTTGGCCTGGCGGAGCTTTCTGGAATGCTGCGTGGTTTTGGTGCGCTGCCGCTTGGGCTGGTCGGCTTTCGGCCTTCGCCTTTGCGTACAATAGCGGTCAAGAAGATAGATGGTGCGCTCACCGTGTTGAACTATGGCGCTGGTGCGCGGCTTCGAAGCGATGTGGGAAAGGCTGTCTGTGGCAGACAAGAGGCAAACTATGGCGAATAGTGAAAACGTTGCTGCACCTTCGCAGGTGGAAGGCTTGTTCGGCGCTGTTGATGGCGCGGTTGGCCTGGGCGTGGACATTGTGGAGATCGAGCGTATGCGCAAGATTCTGAAACGTTCCCCCGCGTTCGCCCGCAAGGTGTTCAGTTGCGAGGAATGCTGCTACTGCGATGCCACCTCGCAGCCCGAGGTGCACTACGCCACGCGCTTTGCCGCGAAGGAAGCCGTGCTCAAGGCGTTGGGCACGGGCTTTTCCGAGGGCATCGGCGTGCGCGACGTCGAGGTTCGCCGCACGTCGAAGGGTCGCCCGTACGCAGTGCTTTCGGGCCGCGCGAAGCAGGTGGCGCAGTCGCTTGGCGTGCGCGAGCTGCCGCTTTCGCTTTCCTTCACGCATACCGATGCCGTGGCCTGTGCCATGGCCATCACAGAGGGCTCGGTGCGCGCGCAACAGCAGCGCCGCGACCCGATGGAAGAGCTTGCGCGCCAGTTCAAGGAAGCGCGCACGCTGCTCGACGACCTTGACGCAGCCGAGCCGGCAACCGTAAAACCCCAGGTCCCCGATGCCCACGCCGCCATGAACATGGTGCGCGACGCACAAAACGCCAAGGAAGCGTAAAGCCCCGCAAGCGCAGTACGGCTTCGCTGCGTTTAGGAACTCGCAATAGTGGCCACTGTTGGCCAATTCTTCGACTTCCTGAATGTTTGGCGGAACGGATGCCCTTCGCTTTGGCGAGTTTGTTGCGGCTTAGCGAAACTGCAACGTTGTGACCAGGGGTTTTACTGGCGGCGAATTTACTGCATGACAACACGGATGCGTGCAGATTCGCAGTCGTTCAGCTTTGTCGTTATATGTCCCCAATTCGTTCAGCTTCTCAAAATAATGGCAAACAATGGCCAATTATTCGGGAAGCTGAACGTGAGTGGGCCCCGGCAAGTTACAACTTGGGTTCAAGCGCGCTTCGCTTTGTTCGCATCACTTTTGGCCGCTGGGGCTTAATGCGAAAGAAGATGATCTCGAAGCGGCTGTGCGTGCCTGCGGTTTTCCCAGGTAGGTTGCGCTGCCAGCGCTTTCCTCAGGTGAATCTGGCGTTGTTCGAAGCGCACGTCCCGTATGCGAATTCGCTTATGAAGGTGCTTTGCGATGATGCGTGCGACGCGGTTGAAATCATCTCGGTTTTGGTACTCGGCGCGCGTGACCGTTATCACGCTGATGTCGAGGTACGACAACGCGTTGCGGCGTGCCGAATCTGCGGCGATGCGCTGTGCGCCGGTGTGTACGGCATCGCTGTCGTATTCGACGGCGACGTTGCAGTCTGGCCAAAACAGGTCGCAGACAAAATAATGCCGGCCAGTCGCTCGCCGTGCGTAGGTGCCCAGCGGCAAACTGTGGTTCAACTGGGCCTTTGGCAGACCAAGCCCTCCTTCCGCCAAGGGAAGCGTAAGCGACATGGCAATCCTCGTCTCGGCCGGTGACGCCGCGTTCTCGGCGATGTAACGCAACGCGCGCCGCGCTTTCGCTGAGCCGCGCAATGACGCGTTGCCGCATGCGAATTGCACGATTCGTTGCGGCGTTGTGAGCGGTTTGCGCTGGAAAAACCCGCCGCTTGCCGTGCGGTCCACGGAATACGCACCGCAAAGCTCGAAGCCCAGGCGCACCTGTTCGGGGAATGGCAGGTGGGTGGCAACTTGAACGAAGGCGAGCTCAACGGGGCACACCAAGACGCCTTCGCATGCGACGGCAAGAGGAAGGCCTTTGGCAAAAAGGCTGCAAGAATGATGGTGAAAGGGGCCATTGCTTGGCCAAGGTGTTTTCGTGAGCGTGTGCACGGGCGTGCCAAGCTGGTTTGCGAAACGTTGCAAAAAACGATTGCGCTCGTGTGAGGAAGGGCCCTTCTCGGGAATGTCTGCGCGCACGATTTTTGGCTGCACCTTGCGCGGGGATAGCCAAAACTCTAGTGCTGATATGTGGGATAGAATGATTGTCATGCGGGTAGCATAGCATTGCAAAATGCCAGGTCACACGACAATTTTTCGCAATCAGATTTCGGCAAGGTTTACTGATGATGCGCGAATGCGCGCGTGTAAGCTTTTGCGTGTTGCCGGCGTGCATTTGTGCAAGGTTGCTCAATAAGCGCGCAAAATCAGGGGACGGGCACCCCGAAAATGCTCATTCGGGGTGAACTGCGCTCCAGGTTTTCCGGCAGGCTTGTTGGAAGAAACCGCAAGGGGCAGGGAATAAAAGCTTGGGAATTGAGTCAAGTTTGGAAAGGCAAGCGGGCGCGGATGGCCTGCGCTTGATTGTGGGACCATGGGCTCGGCCTTATCGGCTAGCATTTGACTTCGTTGTGTTCGTGCTTGATTTTTCCGGACCCTATGTTGGACTTGTCGGGCTGGCTTGTCGGGGCGTTTTCACCCCGGTTGGTTACTTTGGGCCATTGCGGTTATTCAGGAAAGCGGGTATTTGGCCACTGTTGGCCAGCAATTCGAGAATCTGAACACCGGCAGTAGTAAAGTCGGTTGTGCGAGATGGTTATGAGAAAGCTTGTGGTTGTGTGACCAGGTATTTTGTATCGAGTTAGCAATTTTGGAAGCCTGCGGTTCTGCTCGCTCGGAGGGGGGGCGACATTCAGATTCGCTGATCTTTGTCCAAAAAACGTTCAGCTTCTCAAAATATTGGCGAAGAGTGGCCGTTTTCGCGAGAAGCTGAACGCTAGGGGATGGGAATAGGCTAGCTGCTGTCTCGGGTTGCCAGAGAGGGGGATCGTGGCCGCTCTGGTTTGCTGGGGGGGTAAGGAAAGGCCTGCTGTCGTCCTGCGTTGCTGGGGGGTAGGGTGAGGGAAGGCTTGCTCTCTTCCTGGGTTGATGGGGGTAGGGAAAGTTGCTGGGATGGGGATGAGTCTCCCTGGGCTGCTGGAGCAGGGAAAGACCAACTGTTATTCTGGGCTGTCAGGATGGGAAGAGGCCTTCTTTCGCTTTAGGTTCTGGTGCGGGGCGAATGCGCCGTGAACTTAGGTTGCTGGGGCGGGGCGAATGCGTTGTGGGCTTTGGCCGCCGGGGCGGACGGAGCCTGCCGGCCGGATTGCGAGGGTGGGCGAACCTGGCGATTGGGTTGCTGGGTGCGCAGCGGCGGTTGCCGCGGGCTTCTTGAGGGCAAACAAGGCCTGTGCGACTATTATTTACTGAGGGTTTACATGCTTGGGGTACACTTGCGGAAAATGTGGGCGGCCGGTTAGGAGCGAGTGGAAGATGCGGCGGACGAAAAAGTACACGTTGGAGCAGGTGGCGGCGTTGCTTCCTTGGCCCGACGATGCGGCGAACAAATACTCGCGCGGCAAGGTGACGCTTGTTGCAGGTTGCGCGGACTATCCGGGCGCCGCGTGCTTGGCGGCTACGGCCTCGCAGCGCATGGGTGCGGGGTATACCGAGGTTGTTTGCGCGCCGCAGTCCGTGTCGGCGGTTCGCGTGGCAAGCCCGTCGCTGGTGGTGCGCGCGTGGGACGAGCTGGCGGCCTACGCGCAGCTTGATCCCGACGAGCGCGGCGCCGCTATGGCGCCGCTTGTTGCGCCCGCGGCGCCCGGCTTGGCCGCGCCGCATCATCCTGCCAGGTCAGCGCGCCCCTTGTACGCGGTCCCTCGCCCGAAAGCGCTGGGGCCTGCGCGCCCGAAGCACCCGCTGGCGTTTCTTGTGGGCAGCGGCTTTAACGCCGACGACGCGCTTTCGGCGCAGCTGACATGCGCCGTCCTTGACGGCGCGGCGGCTCCGGTGCTCGTTGACGGCGGCGCGCTTGACGCGCTGACCTCTCCCGAGGGCCGCCTGTTGCTGCGCCGTCGCTTCGTGGACGGCCTGCCCACCGTCATCACGCCGCATGCGGGCGAGGCCGCTCGGCTTGCCGCGCCGCTTGAGCTTCCCACCGACGACCCGGCGCAGCTGGCGTTGCTGTTGTCGCAAGCCTACGGCGTCACCGCCATGGTGAAAGGCCCCACTACCTATATATCGGATGGCGAAACCGTTGTGCGCATGTCGGACGGAACGCCCGCGCTTGCGAAGGCGGGCACGGGCGACGTGCTGGCCGGCATGACCGCGGCGTTGCTTGCCCAAAAGCTTGCTCCTGTTGACGCCTGCGTGCTTGCCGCCACGTTGCATGCGCGCGCCGCGCAGGCAGCGGCCAAGCGCCTGACCAGCATCTGCGTGGTTGCCGAAGACGTGGTGGCGGCTATTCCCGAAGCAATTGCCTCGCTGTCGTAGCATTCGCGCGTCGCTTGCCGATCTGTCTCCTCCTAGACCAGGCTTTTGGCAGCAAAGGGAACGCGGGGCTTCTTGGCATGAGCCCTAATGCGAGGCTTGCCCTCGCGTCAAGCGTAAGCTTACGCGGCTTCCCGCTTCGTGTCGCAAACGCCCGTTTTCGTACACCGTTGGCGTTTGCCTTCGCTTATGCTGAGGGTATTCGGTATAGTAAGGGTGAAAAACGCGATGGACGTTTTCGGCGAGCAGATGCGGGGGAAGGCAATGGGTTCGGTTCAACCGAAAGACTATGCAACGCCTGGGCCTGCCTCTTCCGACGAGGCGGAAGGTGCAAGCCCCTGTGCGCCCGAAAATGCTCCGGCGGCGCACGCTCGGCGAACCTGGAAGCACTCGTTGGGCATCGGCGTTGCTTGCTTTATCGTGTATCTGGTAATCCTCGAAGCCTTTCTTGCCGTCCCTCAGTTCAACGACATCGTGCAGGTGCGCCCGGCATCGGCGTTTGGCCCGGTGCTCGGCCTATTCTTCGGCCTGCCGGGCATTCTTGGCTGCGCGGCGGCGAACCTGGTGTCCGACATTCTGCACGAAGGCGCCACGCCCTTCATGCTTGCGGGTTACTTCGTTATACAGATTATGTACAACGGCTTGCCGCGTTGGGTGTGGTACGCCGTCAATCGCAAGAGCGCGCGCCCGTATCCGCGGTTCGATTCGGCGTCGAAAACGGCGCTGTACATGGCACTTGCCCTGGTGGACAGCGCATGCGTCAACATGGCGGTGTATCTGTTCGTGGGCGCCTCGCCCGAGTCGGGCCCTGCGTTCGCCATGCGCGGGCTTAACAACGTGTGGATGCTGCTGTACGTTGGCTTGCCGCTGCTGTACGTGCTTGAGCGCAGTCCACTGACGCCAACCGCGCCGCATTGGATTCATGTCCCGTATCGCAACACCACGGAAGCGAACCTCACGCAGCGTTTCGTTATCACGTTTGTGGTGGCTTCGGCGCTGTTGCTGCTTGGCATCTCGCTGGTCATCATCTTCTTCGCGTCGGACGACGAGGAGAGTTTCCAGACGGTCGTGTACACCATGTACTTCGAGGTTGCGCTGCTGACGCTGCCCATTTTCCTGCCCATGTTCGCGTTCCTGCATTTCCTGGAGCGCCGCTTCACGCGTCCGATCGAGGTGCTTGCCCACGACCAGCAAACATTCATCGAACGCATGGAAACCGACGTTGAGCAGGGGCGTCGCGACACGCTCATCGCGGTGGACGAACGCGGCACGATGCCGCGCTACGAAATCGCGGACCTGTTCGAGTCCACGAACAAGATGCGCCGCGACATGGTGGGGTTTATCGAGCGCCTGTACAACGTCACGGCCGAGCGCCAACGTGCGGCCACCGAGCTTGACGTGGCGAAGCAGATTCAGATGAGCGCCGTGCCGCATGATTTCGATTCGTTCACGGAACGCTTCGCGCTTGATATCGCCGGCTTCATGCGCCCGGCGCGCGAGGTGGGCGGCGACTTCTACGACGTGTTCGAAGTGGGCGAGCACGGTGTGGCGTTCGTCATTGGCGACGTGTCGGGCAAAGGCGTGCCCGCCGCGCTGTTCATGATGCGCGCGCAAAGCCTGCTGCGCCAATACCTGCTGGAAACCGAGGACCTGGGCACGGCATTTACCCTGGCCAACCGCCAGTTGTGCGAGCGCAACGACGCCATGCTGTTCGTGACGGCGTTCGCGTGCGTTGTTGACACGACCACTGGCGAAGTGCGCTATGCGAACGCGGGCCACAATCCGCCCGTGCTCAAGCAAAACGGCCGTCTGAGTTATCTGACGTGCCGCCCGGGGCTGGTGCTTGGCGCCATGGACGTGGTGAAGTATAGCGAGGGAAGCTTCACGTGCAGCCCCGGCGACGGGTTGCTGCTGTACACCGATGGCGTGTCGGAAGCCGCCGATGAGCACGAGCAGCTGTACGGCGAAGAGCGCTTGCTGCAAACGCTTGCCGCCTTGGACGCCGCTGCGCAAACCGGCGCTGCGGCGGCGGGCGGCGCCCCGCGCGGATCGTCTGCCCAGGCGGCAGTGGATGCCCTGGCCGCAAGCGTGGACGCATTTGCAGGCAACGCGCCGCAAGCCGACGACATCACCATGCTGGCGTTCCGCTGGAATCTGCCCATCGCAAGCCTGACGCTGCCGGCGCAAGACGAGCAGCTGGACAACCTGTTCGCATTCCTGGAGCCTTTGTGCGAAGGCGAAGGTCGCACGCCGAAGCTGCTGGCGCAGATGATGCTGGTGTGCGAGGAGATATTCGTCAACATCTGCCATTACGGCTTCCCCGACGGCCAGCCGCGCTTGCCGGTGGACATCGAGGTTGCCGTCGACGAGCGCGCCGGCTGCCTGCACTTGGTGTTCAGCGACCAGGGCATAGCCTACGACCCTCTGTCGCACGATCCGAAGAAGGTAGACCCCACCGATGAGCAGCGCAAAGGCGGCCTGGGCATCTTACTTATGCGCAAATACATGGACGACTTGCGCTACACGCGCGCCGATGGCCGCAACATCTTACGTATGACGAAGCGATTCGTGTAACCATCTACCGTCGAGAAAGGACCCCTATGGAAATCAAGGCAACGAAAAACGGCGAGGCGCTTGAGGTGGCCCTGTCCGGCCGCCTGGATACGAACACGTCCCCCGAGCTTGAGGCGTACCTGAAGGAAAACCTCGCAGGCGTCACCAACTTGGCCATCGACCTGATCGATGTGCAGTACGTCTCGAGCGCCGGTCTGCGCGTGTTCCTGTTCGCGCACAAGGAGCTGGCGAAGGTGGGCAGCGGCCTTACGCTGCGCCATCCCAACGAGTACATCGCCGATGTGCTCGACGCCACCGGCTTCACCGAGATCTTGACGGTCGAACAGTAAGGGGCGGCTATGGCGCATGACGAGAAGATCGCGGAACTGACCAGCAACGATGCGCGTAGCGAGCAGCCTGCGGCGGCAGCGCCCGCGCAGATGCCCGATGTGGCGACGCTGCGCGCCATGATGCACGAGCGCCAATATACGGCGGGCAAGGCCCTTGAGCAGCAGCTTGAGGCCGACGTGCTGCATGCGCGCGAGGTGCAGGAAGAGCTGCTGTTCGAGATGATCGAGGCGAACAAGGACACGCCGTTCGGTCGCGAGCACGACTTCGCGAACATAAAGACGGTCGAAGAATTCAAGGCCCGCGTCCCGTTCACCACGTACGACGACTATGCCGGCTATATCTACGAGGTGATGGAGCACGGAACGCGCGGCGTGGTGACCACCGAGGAGATCGTGCATTTCAACGAGACCTCGGGCACCATGGGCAACCCCAAGGGCATTCCCTATACCAAGCGCATGGCGGAAATCCTCATGGGCTACTCGGGCGCGTACACCTATTACCGCAGCTACGTGGGCGCGGGCGAGGGCCTGGCCGGCGGTCGTATGCTCACGCTCATCGAAAGCCACTACGACACGCTGAAAAGCGGCATCTCGTTCGGGTCTCTGTCGTGCAAGGCCATTGCCGAAGGCCGTCCGTACTTGGCGGCAACCACCACCAGCCCCGACGAGGCCGTGTTCACCAAGCCTGGCACCGACACGCGCTATCTGCACGCGCGTTTCGCCATCGAGGAGCGCGACATCCGCGATATCTCTTCGGTGTTCATCACCGGCGTGCTCGATCTGATGCGCTACATCGAGGACAGCTGGGAGCTGCTCGTGTGCGACATCGAGTGCGGCACCATCGACCCCTCGATTCAGATGCCGGCCGACGTGCGCGCCGCGCTGGAAGCGCGCATCAAGCCGAACCCCGAGCGCGCCGCCGAGCTTCGCGCCATCTTCGAGCGCGGCTTCGACGAACCCATTACGCCCGCCATGTGGCCGAATCTGCTGGTCATCCGCAGTGTCGCTGGCGGCGGCTTCGCGCCCTACACCCAGCGTTTGCGCCGCTTCATCGGCAACGACGTGCACATCCTCTACACCGGTTACAGCGCATCGGAAGGTGCCTTCTCGGTGCCGTTTGAGCTGGATAATCCCGCCAGCGTGCTGCTGCCTCGCAGCGTGTACTTCGAGTTCGTGCCGGTCGACGATCCCGATTACAGCCATACGCTCGGCGTCGAGGACCTGGAAGAAGGCCACGACTACGAGGTCATCATCACGAGCCGTTCGGGCTTCTACCGCTATAAGATGCGCGACGCCATCCGCTGCGTAGGCCACAAGGGCACCATGCCCACGATGGAGTTCCTCTTCCGCCTGGACCAGACGGTGAACATGCATGGCGAGAAGACCACGGAGATGGTGCTGCGCAAGGTGGCCGACAAGGTTGCCGAGCGTGCGGGCCTTGACCTGGTCGATTTCAGCGTGTATCCCAACGTCGATCACCATCCGGCGCGCTACGAGTACCTGTTCGAGTTCTATCACGCTGACCACGCGGCCATCGACCTGGCCGAACTGTCGCGCATCACCGACGAGGAGCTGCGCGCGGGCAACTACGACGTGGACTACATGACCGAAGACGGCACGTTTGCGCCCGCCGTTGCGCGTGTGCTGCAGGACGAGACGAATCAGCTGTGGCGCGACATGCGCGTCATGCACGGCAAGGCCCCGAACCAGATCAAGCCGGTGCACATCATCGACACCGAGCAGAAGCGGCGCTTCTTCTTCGCGCTCATAGACGGGGAAATCGAAGGGTAGGAAACCATGGGGGCGCAAACCGAGAACAGCGAGCTTATCAAGCGGACGTTCGGCAAATACCTTGCCATGTCCATCCTCATCACGTTGTCGGCAACGCTCGGCATGATGATCGACAACGTCATCGCCGGCAACTTGTTGGGGTCGGGCGCGGTGGCCGCCATCGGCATGTCGCTGTCCGTGTTCATGCTGTTCTCGGGGTGCGCCGGCATCCTTGAGACGGGCGCGGTGGCCCTGTGCGCCCGGGCGCTTGGCAACCGCGACGCCGAGCGCGTGAACGTGCTGTTCAGCGTGTCGCTGTTCGCGGCGGTGGTCGTGGGCGTGGCGCTGTCGGTAGGCGGCGTGACCGGTGCCGATGCGCTGGCCACGTTGCTGGGCGCCGCGTCGGGGCAGCTGCGCGCTGACACGGCGGCGTACTTGAGCGGCATCTGCTCCGGCGCGTTCGCCATCGTGCTGCTGCAGCTGCTCATGGGCTTCACGCGCCTGGACAACGCGCCGCAGCTGGGCATCGTGGCCATCGTCGGCATGAGCGTATGCGATGTGGTGTTCAACCTGATAGCGGTTTGCGTGCTTGACCTGGGCCTGCGCGGCATGGGGCTGGCTACGGCGCTGGCGTACTGCGTGGCGGTTGGCGTGTGCTGCACGCATTTCGCCAGCAAGGGCAATACGCTGCGGTGGGTGAACCCCTTGCCGCATGTGCGTCAGCTCGGCGGCGTGCTGAAAACGGGCCTGCCCGATTCGCTCACGCGCGCCACCGTCATGCTGCGCACGTTCGTGTTCAACTGGCTGCTGCTCGTGGTCGCCTCGTCCGCCGCAGTGGCGGCGCTGTCCATGCTGTCGTCGGTGAACTCGTTCGCCTCGTCGGTGACCATCGGCGTGGGTCAGACGGCCACGCTTTTATGCGGCATCTTCTTCGGCGAAGAAGACCGTGCGGCGCTGAAGGGCACGCTGCGCACCGGCATGCGCATGGGGCTGGTGCTCTCGTGCGCGTTGTGCGCGGCGGTATTCGCATTCGCGCCGGAAGTAGTGGGGCTGTTCGGGCTGGAAGGCGACGCCGAGGCGTTCGGCGTGGTGGCCGTCCGCGCGTTCATCCTGTGCGTGCCTATCGACTTGATCAATCAGCTGTTCGTCAACTACTACCAGGGCACGGGCAACGTGCGCGCCGCAAGCGCCATCGCGGTAGGGCAATCGGGCCTGTTCGCGGTGCTGTTCGCGCTCGGCACCGTGTGGTTCTGGGGTGCCACGGCGGTGTGGGCGTCGTTTTTGGTGGGCGAGGCCATCACGCTGGCGTTGCAGCTGATCGTGGCCTGCGTGCTGTGGAGGCGCAGAGGTGGCGCCGCGGGCGCGCCTGGCGAGGCAAGCGAAGACGCGGTGGCGAACGCTTCTGGTAGGGTGACCCTGCTAGACAAGATGATGTACCTGCCGGCGGGGTTTCAGGCGGATTGGCGTGCATCTGCGTCGTTTACGTGCAAACCCACCAACGAAGGCGTGGTTGCCTGCTCGCAGCAGGTGGCGCAATGGTGCGAGCAGCACGAGGTGGACGGGCGACGGTGCTATCTGGTGCCGCTGGCGGTTGAGGAGATGGCCGGCAACGCAGTTGCGCACGGCTTCGCCAAAACGAAGCACCCGGCCATTGACGTGAAGCTTATCCTGAAGCGCGATGGCACGCTTGTGCTGCGCCTGCGCGACAACGGCACGGCGTTCAACCCTATGGACCTGGACCTTTCGGCGGTCGACGAGTGCTCGGCTGTGGGCATTCGCATGCTGCGCCAAGGCGTGCGCGGTGTGGAGTACCAGAATACGGTGGGCCTGAACAACGTGGTGATCACGCTGCCGGGCGCATAGCTGCCTTTTCCGCAACTGTTGAGTGCGGGCGAAAGCAACGCGAAAGGCCGGTGACCTGCTGTGCAGGCGCCGGCCTTTTCGTTTGTTTACCTGCAAGCTTGTATTCATACTAAAATAATTCTCAAAAGGGTATTATTCCCAATTGACGAGCATACCGGTTTGCGAATACTATAGTCATCAACGCATAAAGCGCATCGCCGCTGCGTGCGCATTTAGGGAGCAATCCAACAACAGGTAAGAAAGGGAAGCAATGAAGAAGCAACTTCGCGTTGTGATCGCGTCCGTGTGCGCGTTCGCGATGGTCGGTGCTTTCGCTCTGACCGGCTGCTCGTCTAACAACAGCAGCTCTACGGAGCAGAAGCCCGACACCACGCAGACCGAGCAGGCTGCCGACAACAACAAGGAGCAGGTCGAGCTGCAGGTGTTCGCCGCTAACTCGCTGTCGAAGGCTATGGAAGAGGTTGAGGCCGCCTACATCGCCGACGGTCACACCAACGTGTCTTTCGCCGACACGCAGTACAAGGCTTCCGGCGAGCTCAACGAGATGCTGGGCGCCGGTTCCTACGCTGACCTGCTGATCAGCGCTTCGAAGGGTTCTATGGACACCGCTGCGGAGAAGGGCTACGTTGACAGCTCCACGCGCGTCGACATGTTCAAGAACGACCTCGTGATGGTTTCCAAGGAGGGCACCGACCTCAAGGACGTCACGCTGCAGGACATCGCTGACGGCAAGTACACGTTCTGCGTGGGCGACGAGTCCGTGCCGGCCGGCAACTACGCCTGCCAGTCCCTGTCCACCGTGGGTGTGTACCTGCCGCCGGCGTCCGACGAGGGCAAGACGGGCAAGGACATCTCCGGCAAGGGCGGCACCTTCGCTGACGGCTACGCTCCGGTTCTCGACACCTCCGTGGGCAACGTGTGCAAGCATGCGCAATCCGGCGACGTTGACGTTGCGTTCGTGTACACCTCCGACGTGTACCGCTTCGGCGGTGTGCAGATCGTGGGCACCGTGCCGGCTGACACGCACAAGAACATCGTGTACCCCGGCGCCGTCACCTCGAACTGCAAGAACACCGAGGCCACCCAGGAATTCCTGGATTGGTGCCTGAGCAGCGACAAGGCGCAGGAGATTTGGCAGAAGTGGGGCTTCGAGCTGGCCTAAGCTTTTAAGCTTTGCGGCTTGAGCACGCTGTCTCAACAACAAACGCATGGGAGGGGATGGGCTGATTGCGGCCCATCCTCTTATCGCCTAAGGATGGTTTTATGACCAAAAGGGGAAAACGCGCGAAGCGGTTTATCGCAAGCCTTGCTGTGGCTTGCGCGCTTGCTTTCGCTGCGGCGTTGCCCGCCCTCGCCGACGATGCGCTCGGCGATGTGGATACGCCGGCGGCAGGTGCGAAGGCGCAAACGTCCGCTGCATCCGGCGCGCAGTCGTCGGGCGAGGTGGACACGTCGGCGGTGCAGGTGTCGAAAGACGGGGATGCCGCCGCGCTTGACGGCAGCAGTTTTGCGATAAGCGATTTCTCGCGAGCGCAGAAGGGGTCCAACCGCAGCATAGACGGGGAATATCGCGGCTATGCGTATCTGATCGGCCAGGGCTCGGGTCAGGTGGCGCAGCTTGTTGCCGTTGATGATTACGTGGTGGCCTACATTCCGCAGAAGATGGCGCAGGAGCGCAGCATCGATTTTTCCGATTCGCAAACCGTCGATACGTTGAAAAAGCTGTTCTGCGCGCTTGATGCGGGGCGGTCGTCGGGTTCGGTGCCGCTGACCAGCATTTCCACGTGGTATTTCACCACGCAGCAAACTTACGCGGTGCGTGCGGTTCGCTTCCAGTTCGACCAGGACATATCCGGCAAAACATATGCGCTGGTCATCGGCACCGATGGCAGCGACGTCACCGACAGCGAGAATGCGAACTACGCCAAGCCGTCGTTTGCCGACTTCGGCGCCATCGCGCCTGCCGACTCGGTTACCATCACGGCTGCTCCCACGGGTCTGGCCGCTATGAGCGAGTTTTTGCAGAACCTTGATTGGAGCCCGCTGTGGGTAAGTTTGCGCACCACGGGCATCGCCATCGTGTTCATCGTCATCCTGGGGCTGTTGGCGGCGTACTTCTGCCTGAACCTCAGCTCGCGTGCGAAAAGCATCTTCGACGCTATCTTCACCATCCCCATGGTGCTGCCGCCTACCGTGTGCGGCTTCATCCTGCTGTTCGCGTGCGGCTCGAACACGGCGTTCGGCCGGTTCTGGATAGAGACAGGCTTCCCGCTCATCTTCAGCCCTGCGGCGTGCGTCATCGCCGCGGTGGTGGTGGCGTTCCCCCTTATGTACCGCAACGCGCTCGGCGCGTTCGAAAGCCTTGACCGCAACATGCTCGATGCCGCCCGCACGCTGGGCTGGTCGAACGCGAAGATCTTCGTGCGCCTGATGCTGCCGCTTTCGTGGTCGAGCATTGCTGCCGGCATGGTGCTGGCGTTCGCGCGCGCCCTGGGCGAGTTCGGCGCCACGCTGTTCATGGCGGGCAATTACGTGGGCATCACGCGCACCATCCCCATTGCCATCTACTTCGAGTGGATGAACGGCAACAGCGACGTCGCCTGGTTCTGGACGGCCGTTATCATCGTGTTCTCCCTGGTGGTCATCGTGTTCATCAACCTGTGGAGCGGGCACACCACCAAGTACCGCAAACGTTCGGAGTAAATCATGAGCCTTGAAGTAGACATCGAGAAGAAGTTCAAAGGGTTCCATCTGCAGTCGCAGTTCACCGCGGGCGACGAGACGATGGGGCTTCTGGGCGCATCGGGCTGCGGCAAAAGTCTGACGATGCGCTCTATCGCCGGCATTGAGCGTCCGGACGCGGGCAAGATCGTGGTCAACGGCACGGTGTTCTTCGACCGCGCGCCGGGCAAAAAAGCGCGCGTGGACCTGACACCGCAGCAGCGCAAAACCGCCCTGCTGTTCCAGAATTACATGCTGTTCCCCAACCTGACGGTGGCGCAGAACGTGGCAGCCGGCATTTCGAAGGACGTGTCGCCGGCCGACCGCGACGCCATGGTGCAGGCCGAGCTCAAGCGCTTCGGCCTGTCGGGCTTCGAGAAGCGCTATCCCGTGCAGCTTTCGGGCGGCCAACAGCAGCGCGTGGCGCTTGCCCGCATGCTGGCGGCGCGTCCGGGCATTTTGATGCTTGACGAGCCGTTTTCCGCGCTCGACGCGCACCTGAAAAGCGTGCTCGAGCAGAACCTGGTCAGCCTGTTCGACGCGTTCCGCGGCACTATCTTGTACGTGTCGCACGACATCGACGAGGCGTTGCGCTTCTGCGACCGCATCGCCGTGGTGGAGGCCGGCCACATCATGGAGATGGGCACGGGCGAGGACTTGGTGAACCGCCCGCAAAGTCAGGCGGGCATCAAGCTTTCGGGCTGCAAAAACGCCACGCCGGTCGAGCGCGTGGACGCCCGCCGCGTATGGCTGCCGAAGTGGGGCGTTGAGGTGGAAACGGCCGCTGACGTGCCCGAAGGCGTGAAGTGCCTTGGCGTGCGCGCGTTTTTCCTCGAGCGCGCCGACGGGCCGGGGCGCAACTGCTTCCGCATGCGCGTCGACCGCGTCAGCGACTCGCGTTTCGAGCGCACGGTGCTTTTGGGCTTCTGCGACCGCAGCGAGAAGGCGGCTCCTGCCGTCGAGCGCACGGAAGATGAGATGAAGTACCTGCACCAGCACCTGTTCTGGCGCGTGGACAAGCTGAAGGTGGATGCCGCGCACTTGCCGCACGAGGGCGAGGAAGTGTGGATTCGCATTCCCGACGACAAGCTGTACCTGGTTGAGAAATAGGCAGCGAAGGCTTTGCGTGTAAGCGACGGCCTCCCGTTTCTTGGACACGATTGCGGCGGCCCGAGGCGGGAGGCTTTCGCTTTTCGTGGGCTGCGGGCGTGGATGTGGCTGGCGTTGTCTGGGCGGTGGTTGGCGGTTGAGGGCCTGTTTGCGAGGCGATTCGTGCGCTTCGCCGTTCGCTTCGGTGGGCGGTTGCGTTGATTCGGCGAGCAGCGTGTGGCAACTGTTACCCTCAAGGGCGCATTCGGCGCGCTCGTGGTACACTGAGGGCTCGAAATGAGAGGGGCTTTCATGAAGGACGGACACGGTCGCACCATCGATTACCTGCGCATATCGCTGACGGACCGCTGCAATTACCGCTGCATCTACTGCATGCCCGAGCAGGGCGTGGAATCCATGTGCCATACCGACATCTTGCGCATCGAGGAGATTGCGCAGGTGGTGCGCGCGTTCGCGAAGCTGGGCATCCGCAGCGTGCGCCTGACCGGCGGCGAGCCGCTGGTGCGCAAAGGCGTGGTTGACCTGGTGCGCGACATCAACGAAACGCCGGGCATCAAGAATATCTCGCTGACCACGAACGGCGTGCTGCTGCCGCGCATGGCCGATCAGCTGCGTGAGGCGGGGCTTTCGCGCGTGAACATCTCGCTGGACACGCTTGACGCCGAGCAGTTCCACTTCATCACGCGGCGCGGGCAGCTGCAAGAGGCGCTTGACGGCATCGACGCGGCGCTTGCGGCGGGCTTCAACCCTGTGAAAATCAACGCCGTGGCCGTGCGCCAGCTGAATCAGGACTACTTGGCATTCGCAAAGCTGTCCATCGATCGCCCGCTGCATGTGCGCTTCATCGAGTATATGCCCGTGGGCGAAAGCTCGGGTTCGGACGGTTGCGGTTGGGGCCCCGACGACGTTATCTCGTGCGAAGAGCTGCACGAGCGCATCAACAAGGCCGCCCGTGCCGAAGGGCTGCCCGAGCTGGTGCCGGCCGGGCAGCATCAGCCGCTAGGTTGGGGCCCGGCGCGCTATTTCGAGTTCCCCGGTGCAAAGGGAACGGTTGGGTTTATCAGCCCCATGAGCAGGCATTTCTGCGGGGAATGCAATCGTATGCGCTTAACGGCCGACGGCAAGCTGCGCCCGTGTTTGTTCAGCGATCGCGAATACGACGTGCGCAGCGTGCTGCGCAGCGGAAAGTCGGAAGCGGAAATCGAGCAGGACCTGGCCGACGTGTTCCGCCTGGCGCTAGGCGCAAAGCCCGACGACCACGACGACATCACGGGCACGGAACGCCGCATGAGCCAAATCGGCGGCTAAGCGGTTCCGTTTGCCTGCCGGCAAACGGATTGGCTCGACGCTGCGGCCGCCCGTGGCACGCCGTCTTCGCGCGAACCTGAAGGCTCGCGTGCCAAAGTACGCTTCGCCTTCACGTTCCCACGAATACGACGCACCACAGGCGCCCTCGCTGACTTTGGTGGCGTCCCTGAGGTTTTGATTAGTGGGACAAAGGGACAGTCCCTTTGTCCCACTAGTAGGAGTAAGCTGCGAAGCGATAAGACTTCGATCGGTTTTCGTTTTTAGGAGAACAGCTATGACTGAGCAGCAGCATTTGACGCATATCGACGAGAAGGGCGACGTGCGCATGGTGGACGTGTCCGATAAGGACATCACGAAGCGCGTGGCCGTGGCCGAGGGCTTCATCAGCATGCATCCCGACACGTTGGCGCTGATCGTCGAGGGCAAAGCGGCGAAGGGCGACGTGCTGGCGTGCGCGCGCGTGGCGGGCGTGATGGCCGCAAAGCAAACGAGCACGCTGATTCCCATGTGCCATCCGCTGAACATCACGAAGGCGAAGGTGGAGTGCGAGCCGGTGCACGAAGGCCAGCGCGAGGACGGCCGCGTGGGCATCCATGTGACCACCACCACGGGCGTCACGGGCAAAACGGGCATCGAGATGGAGGCGCTGACCGCGGCAAGCGTGGCGTGCCTGACCATTTACGATATGTGCAAAGCGGTTGACCGCGGCATGGAGATCATGGACGTGCGCCTGCTGCTGAAAGACGGCGGCAAGACGGGCCTGTGGAAGAGGTAGGAGCCTTGTCTTTGCTGGGGCGGGTGTTGTTGATTGCGAATCCGGCTGCGCAAAGCGGGGCGGGGGATGCGGCGGCTGATCGGGCGGCCGAGTTGCTGCGCGCTGCGCTGGGCGCCGATGCGGTAACGGTTGCGCGCACGGCGGGGCCGCGTCATGCGTGCGCGCTTGCGAAGGCGGCTGACGGGGCCGACACCGTGGTGGCGCTTGGCGGCGACGGCGCTATCCACGAGGTGGTGAACGGCCTGATGGCGCTGCCTGTTGCTGCGCGTCCGCGGCTTGGCGTGATTCCCGTGGGCTCCGGCAACGACTATGCGCGTGCTCTGGGCATTCCGGCGCAGGTTGACAAAGCTTGCGCGCGTCTGCTGCACGCGAAGGCGCGCCCTGTTGATATCGGCTGCGTCAACGGTGAGTTCTTCGCCGAAACGCTGTCGTTTGGGCTTGACGCCGCTATTGCGCTTGACACCATGGAGCGTCGCAAGCGCACGGGCAAAAGCGGCACGGCGCTGTATATGGCAAGCGGGTTTGACCAGCTGTTCCATCACCTTGATGAGCGCGCTTACCGCTTGCAGCTTGACGATGGCCCGGTTATGCAGGGCGCGTCCATCACGTTCGCCGTGCAGATGGGGCCGTACTACGGCGGAGGCTTCCGCATTTGCCCCGATGCACGTTTGGACGACGGGCTGTTCGACTTGTGCATCAGCAATCCGCCTATCGGGCCAGTGGGTGCTGCGGCTATTTTCCTTCGCGCGAAAAACGGCAACCACGTTTCGTCGCCGCGTATGGAGTTTCACCAGGCGCGCAAGATGCGCGTCGAGTTCGACGAAACGCCGCCCGCGCAGGTGGACGGCGAACGCATCGAGGCAAGCGTGTTCGAGGCCGAAGTGATGCCCGCCGCGCTGCGTGTGCTGCAATAAGCTGCGGTGCGCTAGGCGGGGGCGGGGCAAGCGCCATCAACGATGGAGCTAACGAATCGCCAGCGTTCCATTTTGGTTGCTTCCGCTTCGTTGCTCTGCTCTCGCTTCTGAGAGAAAAAGAGAAGGACCCCGTGGGGTCCTTCGTTTATTTTCGGAGCTTTTTCAGCACGAAGTAGCAGATGAGGGCACCGATAGTAGCGGCTATGGTGTCGACAAGCCAGTCCATGGGGTCGCAGCTGCGTCCGGGGGTGAATATCTGATGGAACTCGTCGGTGACGCCGTACACGCTTGAAAGCGCTGCGGCAATGGCGGGAGCCCATTTCGACAGCGCATCGATGGGCCGGGCCACCAGCAGCGCGCCGGCCGCACCTTCGGGTTTCAGATGGAACCGCAGCGCGTTGGCAAGCGCGGTGCCTAGGGCCAGGTATTCGCAGAAGTGCCCGACGGGGCTCACGTCAACTTCGCGGCCGAAAAGCGCAAGCGCTTGGACGGACAGCCATTCCTTGATTGCCGAGAAAATGCCCGTGTTGTGATCGATGTCGTTGCCGCTGCGGCTGGACATGTAGAAGATGAACGCTAGCATGAAGGCCACGACAATCCAGGAGATGATCGCGGCGGTTTTGCAGGAGAGGTGCCCGGTTTGGGACGACTGCTGGGCCGAGGAGGCAGGTGATGCGTCTTCGGGGTTTTGGGGTTTGATTTTGTCTTTCATCATGCCGATGAGTCTAGCAAAGCGCTTCGGTTGCGGCGGCGCTAACCGAAGCGCTTCACGAAAGGCGCGAATTGCGAAAGTCCCCTTGCCCACAACGAGGCCGGGTGGTGCGGACGGCTGCTGCTTGCCGGACAATCAGTGGCCGCTAGGCTGCGACGTGATTGACGAGCCGCCGAATCGTAAGCTGCGCCGCCCACAACCCTGCGCGCCGCTTGAGCCGCAAGCCCGCTTACAGCTGGCGCAGCACGTTGACCATCTCGATGGCGCCCACGCCGCATTCGAAGCCCTTGTTGCCGGCTTTCGTGCCCGCGCGTTCGATAGCCTGCTCGATGGTGTCGACGGTCAGCACGCCCATCATCACGGGCACGCCCGTTTCCAGCTGCACCTGCGCGATGCCTTTCGACACCTCGTTGCACACCACGTCGTAGTGCGACGTTGCGCCGCGGATGACCGCGCCCAGGCAGATGACCGCGTCGTACTTGCCGCTTGCGGCCATGCGCTTTGCCGTGACGGGAATCTCGAATGCGCCGGGAACCCACGCCGCCGTGACGTCTTCCTCGGGCACGTTGTGACGACGCAGCGCATCCACCGCGCCGCCAAGCAGCTTGGCCGTGATGAACTCGTTGAAGCGGGCGCACACGATGCCCACCTTCATGCCCTCGTTGACAACGTTTCCTTCGATGATGTTGATGGCCATGATGAAATCCTTTCGTTTCGGTATAGGCGTGGCTTATGCGAAGTTGATATGATGTTGCACGAAACACGTACAACATCGGCGTGTAAGCTAGTCTTCCAGATGCTCCAGCAGGTGCCCCATGCGGTGCGCCTTCGTCTGCAGATAGCGGCGGTCGTGCTCCTGCGGGGCAATCTCGATGGGCACGCGCTCGGAAATTTCCAGGTTGAAGCCCGAAAGCCCGTACACCTTGTCGGGGTTGTTCGTAAGCAGGCGTAGCGACTTGCAGCCCAAATTGCGCAGAATCTGCGCGCCGCTCCAGTATTCGCGCAGGTCAGGAGCGAACCCCAGCGCCTCGTTCGCCTCGACGGTGTCAAGCCCCTGCTCCTGCAGCTCATAGGCGCGCAGCTTGTTCATCAGCCCGATGCCGCGGCCTTCCTGGCGCATGTACAGAAGCACGCCGCGCCCTTCGGCCTCGATAGCCGCCAGCGCCGCATGCAGTTGCTCGCCGCAGTCGCAGCGCATCGAGCCGAACACGTCGCCGGTCAGGCACTCGGAATGCACGCGGCACAGCACGTCGCGCCCGTCTCCCAGGTCGCCCTTCACCAGCGCCACGTGCTCTTCGCCGGTGATGTCGTTTACGAACCCGTGCGCGGTGAACGTGCCGAACGCCGTGGGCAGCTGCACGCACGCCTGCTCGTGCATGTGGTTGTCGTGCGTGCGGCACCAGTCTTGCAGTTGCTTGATGGAAACGATAACCAGGTTGCGCTGCCGCGCCAGCTCTATCAGCTCGCTCGTGCGCATCATGGTGCCATCTTCGCGCATGATCTCGCAGCACAGCCCGCACTGCTTCATGCCCGCGTGGCGCATCAAATCGACGGTGGCCTCGGTGTGCCCGTTGCGCTCAAGCACGCCGCCTGCTTTCGCCACCAGGGGAAACATGTGCCCGGGGCGACGGAAATCGCTGGGCTTGGCGTCGGGGTCAACGCACTTCATGGCCGTGATGGAGCGCTCGGCGGCCGAAATGCCCGTGGTGGTGGACACGTGGTCGATGCTGACGGTGAACGCCGTCTCGTGGTTGTCGGTGTTCTCGGAAACCATCTGCTCCAGGTTGAGCTTGTGCGCGATCTCGCTGCTCATCGGCATGCAGATAAGGCCCTTCGCCACGCTGGCCATCAGATTGACGTTTGCCTGGGTGGCGAATTCGGCAGCGCAGATGAGGTCGCCCTCGTTCTCGCGGTCGGGGTCGTCCACCACGATGATGACGTGGCCGGCGCGCAGCTCGTCAAGCGCTTCGGGAATGGTATTCATGCTCATGAGTGAGTCCTTTCAGGTGGGGAAGGCTAGAAGCCGTGTGCGGAAAGATAGGAGAGGGAAAGCGGCGAAGGGGAAGCGGACGCATTCGCTGCTTCGCGTTCTGTTGGCGTTGTACAAGCTCCGTGCAACAATCGTTGAACGTATTTGCCGACCACGTCGTTTTCCAGGTTCACTGCATCGCCGGGTTTGCGGTGCGAAAGCGTTGTCTGCTCGATGGTGTGGGGGATGATGGACACCTCGAACGCGTCGGCGGCAAGCTCGGCCACCGTCAGGCTGATGCCGTCGATGGCCACCGAGCCGCGCTGCACAATCAGCGCCATGATGCTCGCCGGCGCCTCGATGGCGAATCGCACGGCGTTTTGGTCGCGACGGATGCGCCGGATGGTACCCGTGCCGTCGATGTGCCCCGACACGATGTGCCCGCCGAAGCGTCCATCGGCCGCCATGGCGCGCTCAAGGTTCACGGGGCTGCCGGCGCGCAGCGCGCCAAGGTTGGAGTGCGCAAGCGTTTGCGGCATGACGTCGGCGGTGAATCCGGCGGCGGAAACGGTGGTGGCGGTAAGGCACACGCCGTTCACGGCGATGCTGTCGCCGACGTTCGTGCCGGCAAGCACGCGGGTGGCGGCGATTTCCAGCTGGCCCGCGCGGCCGGGTGAGGGCATGCGCACGATGCGCCCGAGCTCCTCTACGATGCCGGTGAACATGGTGCCCCTCCTTCCGCGGCAGACGCGTGCCAATCGTCGGCGGCTTTGCGCGCGATGCGCGTTTGGCTTGCCACGCGCGCGGCGCCCGCAGGTGCGAACATGAGCTTCACGTCGTCGCCGAGCACATCGCTGGTTGCGCGGCCAAGAGCCACGGCGTCGGCCATGCAAGGCGCGCCTTTTCCGGCAACGGGGCTGGGCGCTTCGGCGCCGCCGATGACCTTCGGCGCCACGTACGCTACGGCCTCGTTGACGGCGCCGGCTTCGAAGAACGCCGCCAACACGCCGGCGCCGCCTTCCACCAGCAGCGAGTCGATGCT